>JAGBSJ010000015.1 GCA_017631955.1 Clostridia bacterium | reverse complement strand
TACTTGCATTTAAGTGAGTTGCAAAGTCAGTATCCCAACAACTTGAAACTTGAAAGAGGTGTTTTTGATGCTTAAAATCAACATTCAGTTATTTGCTCATAAAAAAGGTATGGGTTCTACAAAGAACGGCCGTGACTCAGAGTCAAAGCGTCTTGGTGTTAAGAGAGCAGACGGTCAGTTTGTTCTTGCTGGTAACATCCTTGTTAAACAGCGTGGTACACACATTCACCCAGGCAACAACGTAGGTCGTGGTTCTGATGACTCTCTCTTCGCACTTATCGACGGTAAAGTTAAGTTCGAAAGAATGGGCAAAGACAGAAAAAAGGTTAGCGTTTACCCTGTTGAGCAGTAATTTTTAACTACTGAAATTCCCATCACCTCGGTGGTGGGAATATTTTTTTGTAAAGATAAATTAAAAAGTGGAGTTACATTAATGAAAACATTTAATAAAAGCACAAAACTTGATAATGTTTGCTATGATATCCGTGGTCCTGTTATGGATGAAGCAGTAAGAATGGAATCCGAAGGTCAACGAATTCTTAAACTCAATATAGGCAACCCTGCTCCATTCGGTTTTACTGCACCCGACGAAGTTATTCGTGATATGATGTATAATCTTCGTGAGTGCGAGGGCTATTCTGACTCAAAGGGTATGTTTTCTGCACGAAAAGCAATTATGCAGTATTGTCAGATTAAAGGTATTAAAGGCGTTGATATTGGCGATATCTATCTTGGTAATGGTGTCAGCGAATTGATTACAATGTCAATGCAAGGGCTTTTAGATAATGGTGACGAAATCCTCGTGCCATCACCTGACTACCCACTCTGGACTGCCTCTGTAACTTTGGCAGGTGGTAATGCAGTGCATTATATGTGTGACGAGCAGAATGAGTGGAATCCTGATATTGATGATATCAAAAAGAAAATTACACCTAAAACAAAGGGCATTGTTATAATCAATCCTAATAACCCTACAGGTGCTTTGTATAGCAATGAAGTACTTAAAGAAATTGTTGGAATTGCAAGACAAAACGAGCTTATTCTTTTTGCAGACGAAATTTATGACCGTCTTGTTATGGATGGTCTTACTCATACAGCACTTGCTTCACTTGCTCCCGATGTGCCTTGTGTAAGCTTTAACGGACTTTCAAAGTCACACAGAATTGCGGGATTCCGCGTGGGCTGGATGGTAATCAGTGGCGATAAAAAGAAAATCAAGGGTTACATTGAGGGACTTAATCTTCTTTCATCAATGCGACTTTGCTCAAATGTGCCTGCACAAAGTATTGTTCAAACCGCTCTCGGTGGAGTGCAAAGCATTGATGAATTGCTTTTGCCAGGTGGCAGAATTTATGAACAGAGAGAATTTGTGTATAATGCGCTTTGTGAAATTGATGGAATATCTGTTGTTAAGCCAAAAGCAGCATTCTATATTTTCCCAAAACTTGATGCAAAGAAATTCAATCTTCACGACGACGAAAAACTTGTTCTTGATTTCTTAAAACAGAAGAAAGTTCTTCTTATGCATGGTAAGGGCTTTAACTACCCAACCCCTGACCACTTAAGAATTGTTTATCTTCCACGTCGTAGAGTTCTCGGCGAAGCTATGGACGCATTCAAGGATTTCTTAAGCGATTACAAACAGTAAAAAGAATTAATGGCGAGAGAGTATTCTCCCGCCATTTTTATATTAATTCTGAATTTTGATAATAGTGCATTAAAATTTCTTTATAATTAAAACCTTGTCGTGCCATATAATCTGCACCGTATTGACTCATTCCAACACCGTGGCCATAACCGCAAACAGTGAAAACAAAATTATTTTCATTATATTTTATGGTAAAAGTACTGCTTTTAAGCCCAAAAAGTGAGCGGATTTCCGTACCCTTGAACCTTTTGCCGCCAATAACAATTTCTTTCACCATACCCGTAGGGGTGTTGGTGATTTTTTCTATCCATTTTTCAGGATTTTCGCCCCAATTCACATTTTTGTCGTTTAATTTTTTCTTGAATTCTTTGCTTGCAACAGTTATTTCTGACTTGTAAGCAGGGGAAAGTTTGTCGCCTGCACTCTGTACAGATGTAAGATATGGGTAATTTCCGCCCCACACATCACTTGCATTTTCAGTTTGTCCATTAGAAATAGCGTGAAAAACCGCGTTTATGGGCTCATTTTCATACGTGAGAATTATATTCATTACCCCGTCAACGCATTTCTCAATTTTCTCACGATACGACTTAAAATTTTCGCCCCATTTTTCTTTTTGCTCATCTTCTGTTAAAAATCCTTGATGAGATGCAGGACTATCGGTAATATCAGCATTTTTAATAGCATCTGTTTTATGTAGTTTTGTGTATTCAAGTTTTGTGTGAGCCGCAACTACTTGTGCCTTGATTGCTTCTTCGTGATAAGCAGGGTTTATCTCTGCGGCAATTACGCCAATAAGATATTCCCTTAAGCTCATTTCAGTAACATTGTTGCTATTTGCAGATGCTACTTTTACAGTTGAGATTTCTTGCTCGTTTTCTTCGCTGTTTTCACTTTCATTTGTCTCTTCATTAAAAAATTCTCGCGATATAACATCCGTTGCTTTTTCAACAGAAACAAGGGGAAAAAGTATCATAGACAGAGATAGAAAAAAGCATATTAGTGTGTAACTTTTCATATTTTATATCTCCCTTTTTATTGACTTTAAGTACTAAATGTTATAAAATATATGATGTATAATTATATATATTGGAAAACTATCGAAATTTTCTAAAAGGAGGTAAAATAATGTCAGAATATATTTCAAGTATCTCCAATGAGGCCCTTTCAACATTATGCGAAGAGCTTCGTAAAAATAACTATATAAACCCTGATTATTATCAAAGATTTGACGTAAAGCGTGGACTTCGAAATTCAGACGGAACAGGTGTGCTTGCAGGTCTTACCCGAGTGTGTTCTGTTGAAGGTTATTATATGGATGACGGTGAAAAAGTACCAAAACACGGCCGTCTTATTTATCGCGGTATCAATATGAATGATATCGTAGAAAATTGTGAAAAAGAAAACCGCTTCGGTTATGAAGAAGTAGTATGGCTTTTAATGTTTGGCTCACTTCCAACAAAAGAACAGTTAGAGCATTTCTGTCAGGTTCTTGCAACTTGCCGCGAATTGCCTGATGACTTTATTGAAGATATGATTATGAAAGCGCCATCGCCTGATATTATGAACAAGGCGGCTCGAAGTGTGCTTGCTCTTTACTCTTATGACCCTAATCCTGATGATATTTCACCTGAAAATGTACTTCGTCAGTCAATTCAGCTTATAGCACAGTTGCCTACAATTATGACTGCAGCTTATCAGGTTAAGCGTCGCGCTTATGATAAAAAGAGTATGTTCTTCCACCCTAATAAAAAACAATTAGGCACAGCAGAAAGCATTCTTCGTTCAATCAGACCTGATAAATTCTTTACAGATGAAGAAGCAAAACTTCTTGATATCTGTATGATTATTCATGCCGAGCATGGTGGCGGTAATAACTCAACATTTACAACAAGATGTATTACATCAAGCGGTACAGATACATATTCTGCAATTGCCGCAGGTATCGGCTCTCTTAAAGGACCTCGCCACGGCGGTGCAAATATTGCAGTTCATAAAATGGTTGAAGACATTAAAGACAATGTAAAAGATATTACAGATGAAGGTCAGGTTGCCGATTATCTTACAAAGATTATGAATAAGCAAGCAGGCGATAGAACAGGGCTTGTTTATGGTATGGGTCATGCTGTTTATACACTTTCTGACCCAAGAGCTGTAATTCTTCGCAGATATGCCGATAAGTTTTCAAAAGAACAGGGTAGAGAAGATGACTTTAAGCTTCTTAACCTTATTGAAACTCTTACACCTGAACTTTTTGGAAAGCTTCGTGGCAATAATAAAAAGATTTGTGCTAATGTTGACCTTTATTCAGGTCTTGTTTATGATATGCTTGGAATTCCAAAAGAATTGTTTACACCACTCTTTATGGCGGCACGTTCAGCTGGCTGGGCTGCACATCGTATTGAAGAAATCACAACAGGTGGCAGAATTATTCGTCCTGCATATAAGAATGCTACAATTCCACGCGCTTATGTTCCAATGAGCGAAAGAATTGTTCGTACTGAAGGAATTCAAAAAGACTATATTCCTATTGAGGAAAGGTAATAAGATTATGAAAATAACAGGTAAATATGAAAAAATAAATCCGTTATATTCACTCTATGTGATACTTGGACTTATTGTAGTTGCAGTACCGTTTAGAATGTATCAACATCTTAACATTATTGAGGCGGATTCTGGTTTTTATAGAGTGATTGACTGGTCGGTTTATCTTCTTGTAGCACTAAGTGTTCTTGCTGTCGTAGTGCCTTATGTACTTACAACTCTTTCAAAAAATGTGCCTGCATCAAAATCGCCATTTAGAAAAGATAAATTTATGGCGGTTGCATCATTTATCTTTGCAGGTGGAATTGTACTTGATGTAGTTCAGGCACTTTCAACATTTTTAATCAATGCAAAGAATTTCAGTGCAGCAGGACTTTCATTTATGGGTACAGTCGACCAAGCACAGTTCCCGATTCTTGTTGAGAGTGTTTTCGGTGTTTTTGCAGCGATTTATGTAATCATTTTCGGTATTTCATTTATTGATGGCAGAACAACATATTCACAGTATAAATTCTTGGCTCTTGCACCACTTTTCTGGGGTATGAGCAGAATAGTTATTCGTTTTGTGAGAAAAATAGCTTATGTTAACGTTTCTGACTTAATGCTTGAACTTTTTGGCATTATGTTTATGTTGATTTTCTTGCTTTCATTTGCACGAATTTGTTCAGGGCTTGCTAACAGTAAAGCAATGAGAACACTTTTTGCATCTGGATTTGTGTCAATGTTCTTTTGCGTAGTTGCAAACCTTCCACGACTTATTATGGTGCTTACAGGTAATGCAAATGCATTAGCGGATGAGTATCCTTTCTCACTTTGTGATTTGGGATTTGCTGTTTTCGCATTTGCATATATTACTAATGCGGTTAAGTGTGCAAAAGAAAATGATAGTTTAGAACTTATTGATGAAGAGTCAAAAGATGTTCATGATGAAATGGAAACAGACGACAATTTTCTTTCGGAGTAATCAAAAATGCAGTTGTTTTTAAGTAATGTTGTTACAGCTTTTACTCAGGTTGTAATATTATTTCTTGTTGCAATGGTTGGTCTTTTCTGCCATAAAAAAGGCATATATACAGAAAAGGCATCACGTCTTACAACAAACTTACTTTTTTATATAGTAGCCCCCGCAATTATAATTCGTTCTTTCTTGGGAATGGAATTTAGCCGAGATACTTTAGGCGGACTTCTTAAAGCACTTTTAGGTGGTATTTTCTTCCACGTAGTTGGAATGATTTTTGCAAAAATACTCTTTAATAAGAGCGATAAAGATACTGCTTGTATTTTCAAGTATGCTTGTTGTTATGGTAATGTTGGCTATATGGCGTTACCGCTTGCACAGGCGGTTTTAGGTGATGAAGGTATATTCTATTGCTCGGTAATTTTAGTACCATTCAATGTGCTTTCGTTCACTCACGGCGTTAATATAATGCAGAAAAAAAGCGAAAATGAAAAGTTTGATTATAAAAAACTTATCGTTAACCCAGGTGTGTTGGGCGTTGCAATTGGCTTACCACTTTTCTTGTTACAAATAGAATTGCCAGAAATCATTTATGCACCTGTGTCTTATATTGCAGACCTTAATACACCTCTTGCAATGGTAATGTTTGGAACATATCTTGCGGCGGCAGATTGGAAAACCATTTTTTCAGACAAAAGAATTTTTGGCTCTGCTCTTGTGAAGATTATTATAGTTCCACTTATAACAGTAGCCACATTGAAACTTGTGGGATTTGGTGGTACCTTGCTCGTAGCGTGTGTGCTGAGTGCATCTGCACCAACTGCAAGCAATACAGTTATGTTTGCTGCAAAATATGACCGTGATACAGGTCTTGCTTCAAAAGTGACATCATTTGTCAGTGTGCTCTCAATTCTTACAATGCCAGTAATGATTGCCATTGCACAAAGCTTACAATAATTTTTTATAGGAGTGATTTTATGAAACTCGTAGTTGCAATTATTAATAATGATGACGCAAACGCCGTTGTAACCAACCTTACAAAAAATGGTTATCAGGCAACAAAACTTTCAACATCAGGCGGTTTTTTACGAGCAGGAAATGTCACTCTTTTGATTGGTGTCGAAGATAAAAAGGTTGACGATGTAATTGATATTATCGGTGAATTCAGTAGTCAACGAAAGAAAATCACACCAATCACAAATACATATATAGGGGATTCAATGCTATCATCAGTGCCTGTTGAAGTAACCGTAGGCGGAGCAACAATTTTTGTTCTTGATGTTGAGCAGTTTTATAAAATATGACAAATAAGGAATTACAATTCAATAAGCTCAGCAGTGAGGTTGTTTCGTCTGTTGAGCAGGGCTCTTTCCCACACGGAGTGCTTGTTGAATGCCAGAATGAAAACGATGGTGTCGAGTTTGCACGCTTTATTGCGAATTGCCTTGTGTGTCGTAGTAACAATAAGCCATGTGGCGAGTGTGAAGATTGTCATAAAGCCAAGAAAAACGGACATCCTGACATTTTTGAAACTGATGGTGTAATCAAAAGCAAGAGTAAAATTTTTGCTGTTGATTCTGTTCGTGAAATCCGTGATGATGCATTTGTTTTACCAAACGAGAGTGACAGTAAGGTATATATTCTTAAAAATGCACAGAATATGAATGACCAAGCACAGAATGCAATTCTTAAAATACTTGAAGAACCACCATCTTATGTATTCTTTATAATTGTAACCACATCAAGAAGTACAATGCTTGAAACTGTGCTTTCACGTGTGCAGACTTATTCGCTTTTAAGTGATGAAGAACAAATTACAGATAAAGAATGCGATGCAGTAAAGAATTTTGTTAAAGCACTTCTTAATGTTAATGAGTTAGCACTTGTTGAGCAAACTGCTGTTTTTATTAAAAATAACCAGTTTGCAAAACGAGTATTAGGTCTTCTTTCAGAAGTTTTCCGTGATGCACTTGTGTTTAAGAGCGGGTATTCAAGAGAAGTAAGATTTTCTGAAGAAGTAAATGCTCTTTATAATAAATTAACCGCAAAATCACTTATGCAACTTGTAGAAGTGTGTGATGAGTTAATGGACTCTATTGATAGAAATTGTAATAATAACTTGCTCGTTGTAAGAATGTGCTATGAATTCAAGCGAGCAATTGGAAGATAAATAGGAGTAAACAGATGATAGAAACAGTTGGTATAAGATTTAAAGAGGGCGGAAAAATCTATGATTTTGATGCAGATGGCAAACAATTCAACAAAGGTGATTATGCCATAGTTGAAACAGTTCGTGGTATGGAGTGCGGACTTGTTGCCAAATCAAACCACGGCACCAATGAAGACGACATTACAAAACCACTTAAAAAGGTAATCCGTGTTGCAACAGAAGAAGATGTTAAAGCCCTTGCTGAAAATAAAGAGAAAGAAAAAGAGGCCTTCAAGATTTGCGAAAAGAAAATTGAGGCACACGGGTTAGAAATGAATCTTGTTGATGTTGAATATACTTTTGACCGTAGCAAACTTCTTTTCTATTTTACTGCAGATGGCAGAGTAGATTTTCGTGAACTTGTAAAGGATTTGGCATCATCTTTCAGAACAAGAATCGAACTTCGTCAGATTGGTGTACGTGACGAATCACGTATGGTGGGCGGATTTGGTATTTGTGGCAGACCTTTCTGCTGTAATACATTTTTAAATGATTTCCAACCAGTGTCAATTAAAATGGCAAAAGAACAAGGACTTTCACTTAATCCAACAAAAATCAGTGGTACTTGTGGCCGTCTTATGTGTTGCCTTAAATATGAGCAAGATACTTATGAGCATCTTCTTCGCGTTACACCAAAGGTTGGCGCTATTGTTGATACTCCTGATGGTAAAGGCAAAGTAATCGAGAATAACCTTATTACAGGAATGTTAAAAGTTACTCTTGACCGTCGTCCTGATGCTGCTCCTGCAGTTTTCCATCGTCATAGTGTAAAAATTCTTAAAGATGCTTATATTAAAGTTGAAAAAGAAGAACTTGAGGCATTAAAAGGAATTGAATAATTTAGTACTTGATTTTTGTAATATATGTGTTACAATGTAAATATACCAATAAAGGGAGGGTACATAACCATGGCATACAAAATTACTGATGATTGCATTTCATGTGGCGCTTGCGCAGCTGATTGTCCAGTAGAAGCTATTTCTGAAGGAGATGGCATCTATGTAATCGACGCTGATACATGCATCGATTGTGGTGCTTGTGCAGATAGCTGCCCAGTTTCAGCTCCAGTTGCTGACTAATTTAATTAAAGAAAAATCCCACCGAGTATTCGGTGGGATTTTTTGTTTTATTTACTTGCTTCTTTCAAAAGTTTCAAAATCTTTTCTCTTGAGAAGTTATATTTTTTATTACAGAAATGGCAACAAACCTCTGTATTTTCGTCTTCTGCCATTTCACGAAGTCCTTCTTCGCCTGCACTAATTAATGCTCTTGTAACGCGTTCTACGCTACAATCACATTTGTATTCTACATACTGTGTGTCAAGGACTTGCATTGAAAATTCAGGAAGTACAGTTTCACAAATCTGCTCAGGTGTAAGTCCCTCTGCAAGCATTGTTGTAACTGGCTTGATACCTTCAAGACCTTTTTCAACAAGCGAAATTGTGTCTTCTCCAGCTGTTGGGAGTAATTGAATTAAGAACCCACCTGCAAGAAGTACTTCTTCTGTTTCAGGATTAACAAGTACACCTAATGCACAAACAGTTGGGGTCTGTTCACTTGTGAAATAATAAGCAGTAATATCTTCTGCAACTTCACCGGAAATAATAGGTGTCTGTGCACAATACGGCTCTTTAAGACCTAAATCTTTAATAACAGTTAAAAATCCGTTTTTACCGATAGCACCCGAAACATCAAGTTTGCCTTTAGCGTTAAGCGGAAGATTTACTCTTGAATCGCCAACATAACCTTTAACCTGACCTTTTGAGTTTGCAACCGCAACAACAGGGGATGCAGGTCCACCACCACTAAGTTTAAGTGTAAGTGTATCTTTGTCGCCTTTTAAGAGTACGCCCATCATAGAAGCACCTGTAATAAGGCGTCCAAGGGCCGCAGAACACACTTTGCTTGTGTTATGAATGTTCTGCATTTCCTTAACCATTTCAGTTGAATTAAGGGCAAGACAGTAAAGTGTACCATCTTCTGATATCATTCTGACTAATTCGTTCATTTTAATTCATCCTTAAATATAGTCTTTATTTTTTTAGCAACAACAGTAATACGTTGTGTTTCCGTATTTACAGGATTGTCGCTGTAATCGTCATAAGTGCCTAAAATTTCAAATCCGCATTTTTCAAGAATATTGAGAATGTCTTTCGGCTCATAAGCATATTCACAAAAACTTTCGCTATAACGCTCATAACACTCGTCATCTTCATTTTTAATAAAAAAATCAAGGTCAATGTTTGTAGTGGCATTTTCTTTGTTATAAGAATTCTGCCAAGCACAATAAACCTCATCCATATCATAAATAAAAGTATTATTACCGAGTATTTTTTCGTGTTTGTATGGAGTGTTCATATCAAATACAAAAATGCCACCCATATTCATAAAAAGCGAAACTTTCTCTATTGCTTTTTGTACTTTTTCAAGTGTGTCAATATGATTTATAGTATCAAGAACAGAAACCGCACAATCTATTGTACCAAACAAATCAATATCTTCTGCTTTCTGACAAAGGAACATAGCCGAAGAATTCTCTTCGTACTTTTTCTCATTTGCTACCATAAGCATATCTTCACTAGCGTCAATACCGATTACATCATAACCTTTGTTTTCAAGCAAGAATGAGAGTGTACCTGTGCCACAACCAAGGTCAAGCAAAAGCCCTCCGTCAACACTATTTTCGTGTAACAGAGAGCAGATTTTATTAGCAATTTTTTCGTACTCTACATTTTCGGTTAAAATATCATAAACTGATGAAAAAATACCGTAACTCATTATTTTACTCTTTCAAAAATCTTTTCATAACCGTCAGTACCATAGTTAAGTGAGCGGTTTACACGACTGATTGTAGCGGTTGAAGCGCCTGTTTCTTTCACAATGTCACTGTAAACTCTTTTTTCTGAAAGCATTTTTGCCACAACGCAACGTTGTGCCATTGACTGAAATTCGTTTACAGTGCAAAGGTCTTCTAAAAAATCATAGCATTCATCAGCATCTTTTAACTGTAAAATGCACTTGATAAGAAAATCTGTATTTTCATTTCTTAAATCTTTACCCATTATAATTCCCTCCGAAGTTTTTACTTCTTTAACATTTTAGCACATTAAAACTTGAAAGTAAAGAATTATTTATTTTTTAACAATTAAATTATGTGAAGAATTATACCGGGTAATACTGCGCAAGCATAAAGAATGCCAATTATTCTAAGGTTTTCCTTGAATTTGGACTTGTCACGGAAAAGTACAAGTAATCCTGCACCCGCATTGGTGCAAAGTCCTGCAATTAATGCGCCAAAACTTAATGACCCCTCAATGTATAATTGAGTTAAAAGTACAGATGATGCACAGTTTGGAATAAACCCAATAATTGCCGATAAAAATGGTTGGAATACTGAGTCAGTAAGAAGAAAATGTGAAAGTGTATCTGTGTCAATGAATGCAACTGCAAGGTCAATTATAGCGGTAAATAATAATAAAAATCCAAACACCTTAATTGTGTGAATAAAAGCAGGGCGCAAAATCTTGCCATCTTCTTCACAACCACAATGGTCATGTTCACATAAGTCGTGAGAATGGTGATGATGGTGTCTGTGTTTTTTTCTTTCAATAAAATAAATCAAATAACCGAAAACAAGTGCAATTATGATTTTTGTAGTAATAAGTTTAAGAATTTCAAAAGTACCGTTTTCTGCAGTTGCAAGAAGAATAATTGCTTCGTCAGATGTTGAAAGAAACACCGCAATAAGCGTGCCAAGAGCAATAATTCCGCTTGAATATAAGTTAGCACTCATTACTGAAAATCCGCATTGTGGAATACATCCGCACAATGTAGCCACTAAAGGCCCCATAATTCCCGCTTTTGTGAACAGATGTTTGATTTTGTCCTGTGCCTTATGCTCAAGAAATTCAATAACAAGAAAAGCGAGAAATAAAAAGGGGAGTGTTTTAAGAGTATCAACTACTGCATCAAGTAAAACGTTAACTATACCATTAAAAGAAAAAACCATGTTCTCTATATGTGCGTGGGCGTGTAAAAGAGTCATTATTCTACACCTCCACACTTATTGCAAGTACCATAAAGTACAGTTTTTGAGCCATCAATAGTGAATTTATGGTCTGCAAAAATATGATTTGCAAGTTTATCAAGAAAGTCACATTCGGTATGAATTAATTCACCACAATTTGAACACTTAAGGTGATAGTGATTGTGACATTCATCACTTAATAACTGATAACAACATGCCTCGTTTTCACCTGAGATGAATTTTCTTGCCTTATTTTCAATAACAAGACGGTCAAGTTGACGATAAACAGTAGTTCTGCCAATACGACCACCATCTTTGATTAGTGCAAAATATACTTCCTCTGCTGAAAAATGCTTATCAGGATTTTTGTCTAAAAAATCATAAACTAATTTGCTCTGCTTTGTTTCGTAACTCATATTTTAATCCTTTATATTTGAATTTGAAATCCATTTTCAAATTATACATATAAGATAGTAAAAAGTCAAGTAAAATTGAGGTTTGTTCATTGACACAAAATCTCAACTAATATATAATCTATTTATAGAAAAACTTAAGGGGAAAAGTTTATGAAAAAGAAAATCCTTAAATATTTAAGTGTGATTTTAACAGTTGTTTTGGTGGTAACAGCGTTTGCTTCTTGTGCACCAAAAACACCTGATAATTCAGGCGAAACACAAAACGAAATAATAGTTGATAACACAAATGCAAATGTTGTGTCAACTTATAATAAAGAAGGTGCATATACACTTAATATTGACGCGGGTGATGAAATTCACGACATAAGTGACTCGCTTTTCGGTGTGTTTTTTGAAGATATCAACTTTGCAGCAGATGGCGGACTTTATGCCGAAATGGTGGCAAATCGTTCGTTTGAGTTTACCGCAATTGCACAAGATGATGAACTTTATCGTTGGAATAGCGTGAATGGTGCAGAAATATCTGTAAAAAGAGACAAAAAGCATTCACTTAATGAAAACAACCCTAACTATCTCATAATCAATGGTAAAGAGAATGAGAAATCAGGTATTGAAAACCGTGGTTTTCTTGATGGTATGAGCATTGTTGAGGGCAAAGAGTACAAAGCGTCTTTCTATGCAAAAACTCTTGAAAATTATAAGGGCGAAATTACTGTAAATCTTGCAGTCGATGGTAAAGTAGTTGCAACTGAAACATTCAATGGCGTAAGTGCTAAATGGCAGAAATACAGTGCAACACTTACATCAACACAAACCGCAAATAAAGGTGTAACACTTCAAGTGCTCACAGAAGGCGGAGAAGTGTATTTTGATATGATTTCACTTTTCCCTGTTGATACATATAAAAACCGTGAAAATGGACTTCGTGCAGATATGTGTAAACTTTTAGAGGATTTACAACCAAAATTTTTGCGTTTCCCAGGTGGTTGTGTAATCGAGGGTTACGATATTAACTCTGCATACAGTTGGAAAGATTCAGTCGGTGTCGGTAAAGATGGACTCCCACTCTACTTCAATGGTCAATATGGCGATGTTGCCGCAAGAAGTCAAGGTGTGAGTTTGTGGACTAACTTCGATTTAACTGATGACCTTTTCCCAAGTTTCTTTTCATACGGATTGGGCTTTTATGAGTATTTCCAATTGGCAGAAGATATAGGTGCAGTCGGCGTACCTGTGCTTAATTGTGGACTTTACTGTCAGGCGCGTGGTAAAGGTCCTGTTGCTCTTGAAAGCGAAGAGTTCAAACAATACGTTCAAGATATGCTTGATTTAGTTGAATTCTGTCGAGGCGGAGTTAATACAACATGGGGCAAAGTCCGTGCATCATTAGGACATCCCGAGCCATTTGAATTAAAATATATCTGTATCGGTAATGAAAACTGGGGCCAAGATTATTTTGTAAGATATTCTGCATTCCTTGATGCATTCAATAAAGCAAAAGCAGAAAATCCAAAGCTTTATGAAGGGCTCGAACTTATTTATTCATCAGGTGTTGATGATGGTATAAGCGGTGTCGATTACCTTGCATCTTATGAGTATGCACAGAGCGAGCTTAATAAAATGAACTCAACAAATGCAAAAGATTTTGCAGGAGCAACTGACCATCATTATTATAATGACCCACAGTGGTTCTATGAAAATGCAGATTACTATGACGAAAAGAATTACGCAAGAAATGTTGCAAATATGACCGATACTAAATACGGCGGTGCAATCAATGTATTTGTAGGCGAATATGCATCTTGGAGTAATACTCTTAATTCTGCACTTAGCGAAGCCGCATATATGACAGGTCTTGAGCGAAACGGCGATATTGTTACAATGGCGGCTTATGCACCACTTTTCAGTAGCGTAACTGCTCGTCATTGGGCACCTGACCTTATCTGGTTTAATAACAGTGGCTCAATGGGCTCAATCAACTATTATGTTCAAAAATTGTTTTCATTAAATCAGGGCTCTGCAGTACTTAATCATACATTTGAGGGTGCAAAGGTGCAACAAGAAAACCTTAAAGGTGCAGTGGGTGTAGGTACTTGGTATACATCTGCAAAGTTTGATAATCTGGTTGTAAAAGACCTTACAACAGGTGATGTGCTTGCAGAAGATAAATTTAATATTTTCTCAAAATCTGATTGGGATTTTGCAACAGACGGTAAATGGAAAATAAAAAAAGGCGCACTTACTAATACAACAACTGAAATGGCATATTCAAATACAGGTAGCGTTGCATATTTTGGTGATGCATCTTGGGAAAATTACAGTTTCACAGTTGAAGCAACAAAACTTGAAGGTGAAGAAGGTTTCATTATTCCGTTTGCAGTAAAAGATACAAAGAATAACTATTTCTGGAATATCGGTGGTTGGGGTAATACAATTTCTGCATTACAATGTATTGAAAATGATGCAAAAACTGACAAGATTGTAGGTACAGTTAAAGATTGTGTAATTGAAACAGGTAAAACATATAAAATTACTGTTGAAGTTTCGGGCTATAATGTGAAAGGTTATATCGACGGTGAACTTTACTTCGATTATAACTGTGGCTCTGAAGCAGAAGCAAAAGCATATACAATAGTAAGTAATGACGATAATGGCGATATCATTATTAAACTTGTAAATGTTACAGAAAAAGCAAGCACAGTAGCAGTAAAGATTGATAATGCAAATATAAATGATGAAGCAATTATTAATCAGGTAGCAGGGGACTCACTCACAAACGATAATGTTTTCGGCGCAGACCCTAATTCGCACATAACAATGGATGAATTCACACTTAAAGGATTCAGTAATGAGTTTAATTATACAATGCCTGCATATTCAGTAACATCAATCCGACTTAAAACAAACTAAATTAAATAAAAGAAAACCCCGATGGTTTAACCATCGGGGTTAATTTATGCATTCTTACTTTTTCTTTGGTGCTTTAACTTTGTTAAGTTTAGCATTGAGTTCAAGAATTTGTTCTTTTGTGAATGAGCCACCAAGCATTGAGAATACACGTTTGATTGTGAATCCTTTAGCCATACCGTAGACATTTTTAAGCATTGCCGGTGTAACTTTGAATCCAGAAAGCATATTGCCTTTCTTTTCTTCACCATCATCTTTCTTGCCGCCACCCATTGAGTTTTTAAGCATCATAAGGAATTTAACCATTACAAGTTTTCCACCGAAAGTGCTCATAATATCGCCGATAGTGTTATTAATTGAAAGGTAGCCATCAGGAGTGTTGATTTCAAACCAGTTAATTACCTGACCTTCTTCTTTCATAACATAAGCTTCGTTAGGAGTGTCAACCTTGTTGATTGTTGCTGTGTCAGTGAGGTCACCTGCAACAACTTTAAGTTCAGTTGTGCCTTCATTCTTAACATCGAAATAGAAGAATGGGTATTTGCCCTTTGTCTGCTTGCCAACACTTACACCATTTGCAAAGAGTTCAACTTCGTCACAGTTTGAATAAACAGTAACCTTTGTTACATCTTCAACTCTGTCGATGTATCTCTTAGAGCAAAGGTGAAGTACAGGTTTGTCTGAAAGCCATGCTTGATATGCATAGAAACTGTCTTTCTTGTATTTTCTGTCGAATGTAACAAGACCTTTGTGGTTCATACCGTTTTCGCCACCCTCTGCACGAGCGTCAGCAGCAAAGTCAAACATATTCCATACGTGAGTTGCCCAAAGATAAGGTCTGTCTGCAATCTGTTTAATGAGTTCTTCGTGGTAATATGACTGATATTCTTCTGTGTAGTCGCCTTGTGTAGGAGTAGATGTGTGCCAGTTAAGCGCTTCACAACCATATTCACTGATACCGATTGCTTTGTTTGGATATTTCTTGTGGAAATCATCAAACCAAGGGCCGTTCATTGATGTGTCACCACCGTACCAACCGAAATAATGGTTGTATGAAACAACGTCAGAAATATGTACATATTCGTCATCAGGAGAGCACATTGAAACTGCTGCAATAGTTGTAAGACGAGTTTTGTCCATCTCGTGAACCATATCATTAAGGTCTTTGTGGTTCTTGATAAGATTTGGAGTTGAGCCAGCAATAGTAATTTCGTTTGAAAGTCCCCATACAACAATTGATGGATGATTATAGTTCTGAGCAACAAGTTCTTTCATCTGTGAAATTGTGTTGTCATAACCAGTTGGCATGTGACTTGAAATATATGGGATTTCTGCCCAAAGCACAAGACCTGCTTCGTCGCAAAGGTCATAGAAATACTGTGCGTGCTGATAGTGAGCAAGACGGATTGTGTTAGCGCCCATTTCAAGAATTAATTCAAGGTCTTCCTTGTGCATTTCTTTTGTAAGAGCATTACCAACATCTGGTCTGTCCTGATGACGAGAAACACCGCGGAGTGGGTATTCGCGTCCGTTAAGAATAAATCCTTTTTGAGGGTCAATCTTAAATGTACGGCAGCCGAAACGAGTTGAAACTTCATCAACTTCAACACCGTCACAGATTAAAGTTGCCTTTGCAGTGTAAAGATATGGGTCTTTTATACCATCCCAAAGGTGAACATTCTTAATTTCGAATTCTGCATCATCATCGTCTTCTTTTGAAGCAATAACTTCGCCGTCAGCAATAATTTCGTAGCGAACTTTGCAGTCGTCATTCTTAAAGAATGTCTTGATTTCAATTTCAGCGTCAGCACCCTTGATTTCAGGTGTAACCATAATTGCAGGTGAACCATAGTAATCAAGGTCAAAATGATTTTCAGGTACTGCAATAATACTTACATCACGGTAAATACCACCGTAGAATGTAAAGTCTGCCTGTTGTGGATAAACTCTGTCATTTGCAGAGTTGTCAACTGCAACAACAAGTAAGTTTGTATCTTTAATATCTTTGATTTCTGCACGGAAGGTTGAATAACCACCATCGTG
>JAGBSJ010000014.1 GCA_017631955.1 Clostridia bacterium | reverse complement strand
TTATTGTAATAGGTGGGCTTTCAGGATTGTACGGAATAATGCTCAGTTTTGCGGTAGTGCTTATAAATGCATCAGCAATAAATCCTTATGGCATACCTTTTACCTCACCGATGTCACCAACAAAACTTGGCGCGTGGCGTGATTTTATTATTCGTGCAGATTGGCGCAAGTTAGGAAAAAGGAATATGCTTATAGATAAAATGGAGAAATAGAATGATAACTAAAGGAAAAATCAGTGCATTTCAGTTTTATGTAATGCTGTTTTTAAGTCGCACATTAACAACTGTCACATATATTTCGTCATACACAAAAAATGTGCGACTTTCTGATATGCTTGTGCAACCCATATTCAGAATATTTTTCGGTATTATTATAATGATTCCTGTTTATGTGCTTTACAAAAAATATAACGATAAAAGTGTTATTGATTTAGCGCGGGAACGGTCTGAAAATCTTTCAAAGATAATATCAGTTTTTTATGTAATCGCATTCTTTTATTTTACCGTAGTGACTATTGCACGACTTGATGTATTTACAGGCACAGTAGTATTCCCCGAAACAAATGTGAACTTTATGCTTGTTTTTGTGATTATATTCTGTTGTTATGGGGCTTATCTTGGCTTTGAAGCATTGGGAAGAAGTTCGGTGCTTACAGCAGTGCTCGTTATCCCTGCAATAATTTTTATATTGTGTGCATTGACAGATAAAGTGGATTTGTTGAATCTTTCATCTGTTTTCTATAACGGAGTAACACCTGTAATAAAAACTGCTATTGATTCGGTAGGGCAAACAATAGAGTATGCAATGATTGCAATTGCTTTGCCAAAAGTTAACGGAAAACTTACTAAAGGATTTTTTGTGTGGCTTTTGTCACAGACTTTATTAATGGCAATTCTTTTCTTTTTTGCAGGGTCAGTTATGGGTAATTTTGCAGCAACACAACTTTTTCCATTTCACACTCTGGCATCTCTTGCTGAGTTTGCTATGTTTGACCGTCTTGATGCAATCTTTACAAGTGTGTGGATTATGTGTGCATTCATTAAGGCGTCTTTGCTTATATTTTTGCAAGCAGATATTTTGTTTAAAGCATTTCCAAAAATCAAAAAAGGTAGTTATCTTGTTGCAATCGGCACAGTAACTATAATCACAAATCTTGTTATTGCAGGCGAAATTGAAAGATTTTCAATTATTGACAGTTCAATAATCAAAATTCTTGTTACAGTAATTACTGTTTTGTTAATTCCGTGTATTCTGTTGATTTTCGGTAGAAAAAGGAGTGGTGAAAAATGCGAAGAGTCTTAATAATTGTGCTTGTTATAGTTCTTGCAATTTTCACATTCAGTGAAAACGAAGTCTATAAAAAAGATATTCGTAACAGATTGGTAATTCAGGGTATTGGCATAGATTTAGAAGATGATGGCACATATACTGTTACACTTCAGGCAATTGACACAAATTCATCAGAAGCATCGTCTGCAGAGGGTGCTTCACAACCACCTTTAAAGACATACAAACTTAAAGGCGACACAGTTTACACTGCAATAAAAACTGTAACCGAAAAAGAAGGCAAAATACCACTGTATTCACAAAATCGCATTATTCTTATAGGCAAAAGTATTACAGAAGATAAAATGGATGATGTTATTGATTTCTTTGTACGAGATGTTGAAAATGGCGGTACGGTTTATATTGCTGCCGCAGAAAAAACTGCAGGTGAAATTCTTGAGGCAAAAAACAATGATGAATATATAAGTGCTCAAAATCTTGAGAACAGTATTAAATCTTATGAGTATGATGCCAAAATATTTTCCACACAACTGTATGAGCTTATAAATCGTTACAATTCAGGTACTAAGGATTTTGCATTACCGCTTTTTGCATTGAAAGGTAAAGATAAAGAAAAAAGTGCAGAAATAACAGGGACAGCACTTTTTAATAATACAAAGTACAGAGAAGTTATTTCGAAAGATGAAACTGTATATCTCAATATGCTTTCCAATAAAGTTTATAATACCGCAATTGCCTTTGACAGCGGAAAAGGCACAAATGTTGCAATTAATGTTGTGAAATCAAAAACCAGTAGAAAAGTGAAACTTGAAAAAAGTGTTCCAACTTTTGTGATTAGTGTAAAAATGGACGCAGATATCGCAGAAATCAGTGGCGGAGTTTCAAGTGTTATGACAAGTGAACAGATTGAAGAAATAAAGCAAAAAGGTGAAGAATATATTGAGAAAAAGATAAAAACAACACTTAATTCTATGTATCAAAAATACGATAGTGATGCTTGCGGTTTGACTCGATTACTTTATATATTCCATAAAGACTTTTACCGAAAAAATGAAAAAAATATCGACTCCGTACTGAAAAACAGTTTGTACGAAGTCGATGTTGATTTAAATATAAGACGTGTAGGTCACGAATATTTAAGTTAGTTGATATTGTTTGCTACTATATCGCAGAACTTGTGGTATTCCAATGGATAACTGAAGTGATAACCCTGAACAACATCACAATTCTGTGATTTGATATATTCATATTGCTCCTGTGTTTCAATGCCTTCGGCAATAAGAGTGATACCTAGTTTCTTTGTCATATCAATAACACATTCTATAATGTTTCTTCCGCGAGGATGTTCATAGTCGTCGATGAATGACTTATCAAGCTTAAGTGCATCAATAGGCATTGATTTAAGAAGCATAAGTGAAGAATAACCTGTGCCGAAGTCATCAAGCAAAATCTTGAAGCCCGCTTTGTGAATTCTTCGTAAAATTCTCAAGAAACTACGGTTGTTGTTAAAGAGTGTAGTTTCTGTAATTTCAAGGTGAATGTGAGAAATGTCAGCGTGGGTTTCTTCAATGATTTTAAGATATGTTTCAATAAGTTTTGGGTCGTGAAGTGTTTGTTGAGATAAGTTTACAGAAATATCAATAGGACCAAATCCTTTTTCAATTAAATCCTGTTGGACTTCACAGGCCTTACGGAAAACAAATCGGTCAATATCTTTAATAAAACCTCTTTCTTCGGCAATAGGAATAAATTCTGCCGGAGAAACAAAGTTGCCATCTTCCTTTTTCCATCTTACAAGCATTTCTGCCGAACAGACTTTACCGGTTTTAGCATTATACTGCGGTTGTAAAACAACAGAAAGTTGCTTGTGTTTTATGGCGAGTTCAAGTTCATCAGAGAAAAGTTTCTTGCGTGTTAAATCGCGTTTAATTTTGCCACTATAAATTGAAATTGTAGAATCTCGGTCACCTTTGACAAGAGATTTGGCCATAACAGCACAGTTCTGCATCTTCTGAATATCAATATTCTTTTCTGTAATATAATAAACACCAATACTCGGTACAAGAATATAGTTTGTCATATTCTTATCATTAAATGTGCGACAGTCTGCACAGAATTTTTCAAGACGTTTTATAAGGTCTTCTTCGCGAGAATAACGAAGATATACTGCGAATCTGTCCGCAGCAATTCTGCCCACATATTCATCATCACGAAGCATTTTCTGCCACAATGTGTTTATATATTTAATTGTTCTGTTACCCATTTCATAACCATAGTAATCGTTAACAAGTTTGAAATTGTCAAGGTCCATTACTATGTAAGCAGCTTTGTAATTTTTGTTTAGTTGTTTTTTTACATCAAGACAGAATTTAGCATAAGAAGCACCGCCTGTAAGACTGTCGGTATAAAGAATTTTATCAAGTTCTTCTTTGTTACGTCTTTCGGATGATACCGCGTAAATTGTGAAAAGAATAAATACAGTAATAAGGAAGAAACACATTATTGCAACATAAGATAATGCAGTGTTTCGGTTCGCAGTAACGGCACTTGTAGGAATAACACTAAACAAGTACCAGTCGTTAAAGTTAAGCGGAGAATAATAAAGGTAAAAATCGACTTCGCGTGAAGATTGTGAAGAATAAAGAATTCCTGTTTCGCCATTTCTCATGTCTTCCTGTATGCCAGGAATTCTGCTACCGCCATATTTTTCATCTTTCGGCAATGTATGGAATACATTCTCAATATTACGGAATCGCTCATCTTTATGAGTACTCATAATGTTGTTGCCTTCATAGTCAACTACATAGAAAAACTCACTTTGTTGGAATGCATTAGATTTGAAGTTTGCCATAATCTGGTCAATTGAAAAAACAAGAAAGAAAACAGCTTTTGTTTCGCCCTGATATTTAAGAGGGTAGTGCATAACAAAAATTTCTTCATCACCGTCAATACTTTCTTGTGCAGACATACGATAAATAACAAGACCGTCTTTTTCAACACATTTTTTAATGTATTCATTATGAGCAAGATTAATGGATTTTCCGTCAGAGGTATATGCCTTACCATCGAGAGAAGAAACACCATAACGCTTGAATAATTGAAGATTTACATTAGCTTCAATGCTTTTAACTGCTGCTTTGGGGTTGTCAAGCAGAGTGGTATCAATGTCTTCTGCATAATAATACAGATATGCAGCTTGTTCTTGGAATCTGAAACCTACTGACTCTGCATTTTTTTCTGAAACTTCTTTCAAAAATGTCTGATTTTGTGAGTCAAGTTCATTTGTAAGGAAGATGGGGAAGACAACTATGATTGCAATTGCAAATATTCCTAAAAAGGTAAGAACAAAATAACGAGCAAGTTTAGCGTCCCTTTTCATTATACCACTCCTCAAACTGAATAATTATACACAATAATTATAACAATTTATAATACAAAAAGAAATAGTAAATATATATAATTTATTATGATTTTTTATTGCATATTCCCCAATGAAAAAATTGACAGTTAATGGTATTTGTTGTATCATATTAACATATAAAAATATGCCTGAAACGGGGTAAAAATAATGACAATTAAAGAAAAATTTGACCTTTGGTGCAGTTTTGATGACGAAACTAAAAATGAACTTGTTACAATTACTGACGAAAAAGAGATTGAAGACAGATTTTATAAGGAATTAGAATTTGGTACAGGTGGGCTTCGTGGAATTATGGGTGCAGGTCCTAACCGAATGAATAAATATACAATAGCAAAAGCAACAAAGGGTTATGCAGATTACCTTAAAAGTCACTTTGATGGGGAAATCAGCGTTGCAATTGCTTACGACTCAAGAAATAATTCACAGTATTTCTCACAAGTGGCGGCAGGTGTGTTGGCTGCAAATGGCATTAAAGTATATATCTACAATACTCTTATGCCAACTCCTGTGCTTTCATTTACAGCAAAGCATTTAGGTTGTAATGGTGGTATTGTGCTTACCGCAAGTCATAATCCAAAAGAATATAATGGTTATAAAATTTATGACGAAAACGGTTGTCAGTTAGTCCCTCGTTTTGCAAATCAGGTTATAGATTTTGTAAATGCAGTTATAGATTTACAGTCAGTTGAAATTATGGACTTTGACAAAGGTGTAAATAATGGTGAAATCGTTGTGATTGGCGAAGATGTTCTTGATGCATTCTTGACAGAAGTAAAAAAACAATCTATTTACGAAGAAAAATCAGACCTGAAAATTGTTTATACAGCACTTCATGGTACAGGTAATATTCCCGTGAGAAAAGCACTTGAGGGTATGAATGTATCAATCGTAAAATCACAAGAATTGCCCGATGGTAATTTCAGTACAGTTCGTTCACCTAATCCAGAAGAAAAAGATGCTTTGACTATTGCAATAGAACAAGCAAAAGAAGAAAAAGCAGATTTAGTGCTTGGCACAGACCCTGACTGCGACCGTGTAGGTACTGCAGTTTTACATAATGGAGAATATGTACTTATGACTGGCAACCAGATTGGTGCTTTGCTTGTTGATTTTGTGCTTTCAAATAGAAAAGATACATTAAATGAAAAATCTACACTTGTAAAAACTATTGTTACAAGTGAAGTTGGTGCAGATATTGCAAGAAGTTATGGACTTCATATTGTTGATACTCTTACTGGCTTTAAATATATCGGTGAACAGATAGGTGAATACGAAATTAATGGTGACCGCGAATTTGTAATTGGTTACGAAGAATCTTACGGTTATCTTGTAGGTACACATGCTCGCGATAAAGATGCAGTTGTTTCGTCACTGCTTATTTGTCAGATGGCGGCATACCACAAGAATAATGGCAGAACACTTGTAGATGCTCTTAATAATATTTATGCAAAGTTTGGATTTTATCTTGATGCGCTTGATACTTTTGTGCTTAAAGGTAAAGATGGTGCAGAAAAAATCCAAAGCATTATGACAAATATGCGTGAAAACGGCAAGTTGTTATTTGAGAATATTAAAGATGTGCTTGATTACTCAAAAGGTATTGGTGACTTGCCAAAAGAAAATGTACTTAAATACACATTTATAGACGGTATTTGGATTGCAATAAGACCATCAGGAACAGAGCCAAAACTTAAAGTTTATTACTCAATGTGTGGCGAAACAAAGATGCAGGCAACAGAAAAACTCGAGAATATTCGCACAATTCTCAAGAAACAGATTGAGGGTTAATTATGAAAGATTACATAAACAATATAATCAAGCCAAAACTTCAGGGTGATGGCGGAGAAATCGATTTTATTTCTTATGAAGATGGTACTCTCACAGTGCTTTTGCAGGGTGAGTGTTCAAAATGCTTAATCGTTGACCGTTGTCTTTCTTGGATTGAAAGTGAAGTTATGCGAGACATGGGTGAAAGTGTGAAGGTAGTAGCACAGAAGAAAAAACCATTCTTCTGGGATAAAGATTAAGAGGGGGGAAGCGTAATGGCACATATTAAAGTTGTAAGAAGAAGTATGCGTCCTGAAGAATGGACAGATTTGCGCTTCGGTTGGCTTAAAAGATACATATATGACGAAAAGTTTGAAATAGAAAATCTTAAGGTTCGTGATGCTCGTCAGGTTGCAGAAATGCAGTATGAGTATTACCCTGAGGGTTGGCGTCCGCTCAATAAAGGTGATATGTATTTTACACCTGACGGTACTGCATTCTTTGAAACAGATGTGGTAGTCCCAGAAAAATTAAAGGGAAAAGAGTTGTGGTTTTCACTTAAAACTGCCGCAGAAATTATTGTTAAAGTCAATGGTAAATATGTTGGCGGTGTTGACCCTAATCGTGACCGTATTCTTTTAACTCCTTATATTGATTCTGATTTTCTTCATTTTGAAATGGAGGGCTATAATCGTTCGAAACCCGATGATGAAAGAAATCCCGAATCTTTGTCTGTCCGTGGTTGTCGCCAGATTTTTGAAGGTGCTTATCTTGCAACAATCAATCATACAGTACTTGACTTGGTTTATGACCTTGAATTGCTTTTAGATATTGCAAAAAGCGATTTGTTTAATGAAGATTACCGCAATTTTTTGAATCGTGAAATCAATAATGCACTCAATCTTATTGATTTTGATGATTTGAAAAATGAAGATGTGGCTTCTGCAAAGAAATATGTTGATGATGTGATTTTTGCAAATGACGATTACAAGGGTAATGGTGACGTAGCCCTTATTGCTCACTCACACCTTGATATTGCGTATTATTGGCGTAGAATTCACTCTGTTCAGAAAAATCTTCGCACAATTCTTATTCAGTTGCGTCTTATGGACAGATACCCTGACTTTAAGTACACTCATACACAGGCATATACTTATGAAATGCTTGAAAAGTATTACCCTGATGTTTTTGAAGAGCTTAAAGAGAAGATTGCAAATGGTCAGTTTGAGCCGGTCGGTGCTATGTATGTTGAGCCGGATTGTAACATTCCAAATGCCGAAAGTTTAATTCGTCAGTTTATGTATGGTCAGCATTATTTCCGTGAAAAATTCGGCAAAACAATTAAAAACTGCTGGTTGCCTGATGTTTTTGGTAACAGTTGGATTTTACCACAGATTCTTAAAAAGAGTGGTGTTGACTACTTTGTTTCAAACAAAATGTCAACTTGGAATGATACAAACAGATTCCCACATAACAACTTTATCTGGAAAGGTATTGACGGCAGTGAAGTTTATGCTTGTGTGCCACCAACTCACTTTATAACTTGGAATATGCCTTCCCAAATTCAAGAAAACTGGGAGGCATATCAGGACAAAAACCAAGGTGGACAAACAATGTCTATGTTTGGCTATGGTGATGGTGGTAGCGGTTGTACTGAAGAAATGATTGAAGTTATGCACCGTTTCAATAAACTCTCAATTATGCCAAAAATCGAGCATATAAGTGGACAAGAATTTCTTGAGAAAAATCTTAAAGATAACAAAAATCTTGCTAAATGGGACGGCGAACTGTACCTTGAAATGCATCGTGGTACATTCACAACAAAATCTCAGATGAAGCGTTATAATCGTAAACTTGAGTATAAACTTCGTGAGGCAGAAATCGTGTCAACACTTCGTCATCTTAAGGGTGCAGAGTACCCACATGACGAAATTCGTGATATTTATAAAAAGTTACTTATCAATCAGTTCCACGACATTCTTCCTGGTAGTCATATTACACCTGTTTTCCGTGATGCAATGGCAGATTATAAAGAATTTGATGAGCGACTTGATAAAATTCTCGGCACAGGTGAAAAGTATTTCAATTCTCTCAATTTCACTCGCAAACATCTTACATTTATCGAAGACGAAAACGGTAAGAGTGTGCGCTATGGCAAACAAGGTAACTGGGTAATTCCAAATCTTCCACCGCTTTCTTGTGGTGAGATTTCTTGGCGTACTTATGCGGGCGAGTGGTGTGAAATCGGTAATAAAATTGTGACTCCATTCTATGAAATCGAGTTTGAATATGACGGTAGCATTAAATCGCTTTACGATAAAGAAGCAGACCGTGAATGGACAAACGGCGAATTCAACAAACTCAAACTTTATAAAGATAACCCCGGTGTTTATGATGCTTGGGACATTCTTCCTAATTATAAAGACCGCGAAGTAGAAGTAAAAATCATTTCTCCACTTAAAACTATCGAGAAAAATTCAGAAGTTGCATCTTTTGAGTGTATTCTTGGTACAGAAAAGAGTACATGGAAGCGAATGATTCGTGTTTTCCGTCAATCCCGCGGCATTGAAGTTGAAAATATTGTTGACTGGAACGAAAAACACGTGCTTGCCAAGGCACAGTTTGATTGTAATGTGTTAACCCGTAAAGCGGTTTGTGATACAAGTGCGGGCTTTATTGAGCGCGACACTCACCGTAACACCACATGGCAACAAGCACGATTTGAAGTTTGCCATCATAAGTGGGTTGATATGGCAGAAACTGACGGCGGTATTGCTATCATTAATGATTCAAAATACGGAGTAGGACTTTTAGAAAACTCAATGAGTTTGTCACTTCTTCGTGCAACAGTCCGCCCTGACGTTACAAGTGATATTGGTCACCATGAATTTTCATATATGATTTACCCTCATACTGAAGATTTTGTGAAAGCCGAAATCAACAATATTGCTTTTGAATATAATGTTCCGCTAGGCAAAGCAGACCTTACTTGTGAAAACTCATTCGGCGAGCTTTATATGCAGACAATGAAAATGAGTGAAAAAGGCAATATGATTGTAATTCGTCTTTCAGAGCAAAATGGTAGACGTGGTAAAATCCATCTTGGCGGTAAAGTAAAACTTCTCAACTTCCTTGAAGATGTTATCGAAGAAACTGACACAGTTGAATATAAACCATTTGAGATTATTACAATTGGTATTGAAACCTAAAAACCTCCCTTGTTAAAGAGAGGGACCGCTTGCGGTGGAGGGATTCTAAATGACTAAAAAGAAAAAATTAATTATATCACTGATTTTCGTACTACTTGTTGTCGCTATCTGTGTGGCGTGTGTGCTTGTTTATTCATTGCAACAACCACCAAAAGTATTATCACTCACAGATGAGGGACTACCAACTGAAAATATGAACTTAGTTGCTCACCGTGGATTTTCTGCGGTAGCACCCGAAAATTCCGCCGCCGCATTCCGCGAGGCAGGTGAAAACGGATTTTTCGCGGCAGAGTGCGACATTCAGTTGTCAAAAGATAATGTCTGGGTAGTAAATCATAACCTTGATATTAAAAGCATGACAAACGGCGAAGGCAAAATCTGGGATATGACTTACGAAGAAATCTCAAAATATTTTGTTGACGGCGGTCACAATGCAGAAAAATACCCGAATCAAAAACTTATAACACTAGAGGAATACCTTGCTATTTGTAACGAATATAAGATTATTCCGCAAATTGAGGTTAAAGAGGGTAATTATGAGTGTCTTGACAAAATATTGACCGCTCTTGATAAATATGACGGAATGCGAGAAACGGCAATTATAATTTCTTTTGATACGGCAATTTTAGAGAAAATCCGCAATTACGATAAAGATGTTGAGTTGTGGTATTTAACTCACGAAATTAATGAAAAGGTAATTCGCCTAGCAACTGTAAATGATTATGCAATTGCATTTAATTGCAAAAAATATGATGCAGAAATGCTTAAAAAAGCACAAGACAAAAATATTAAACTTGCATCATGGACGGTTGATAGTCCTAAAATCTATAAAGAATTATATGATTTGGGTGTCCGTAATTTCACAACAAACAGACTAACAAAATGAAAAAGACCGAGTAGAAAACTACTCGGTCTTACTTTTTGTATTAAATTAAAGCAAACTTGCTGCTGCCTTATCAAGGAAGATATGTACATTTGGGTGAAGTTGTAAAACACTGGCAGGGCAAGATGGTGTAATGTCACCATTAACGAGACCGTCAATCGCGTCAGACTTGCTTCTACCTGTTGCAATAAGAATAATCTGTTTTGATTTCATAATTGAAACAGTACCCATTGTAAGTGCATAATGTGGCATTGTGTCTTCATCAAAATATACAGAGTTAGCGTCAATAGTGCTTTGTGAAAGACGAACTTTGAATGAGCCCTTTGTGAATTTGTTTGATGGCTCGTTAAATCCGATATGACCATTTCTGCCAACACCTAAAAGTTGAATATCAATCTTGTTTTCAGTGAGTAAATCGTCATAACGCATACATTCTGCATCTGTATCTTCTGCATTACCGTTTAAGAAATTAACATTTTCTTCTTTAACGTCAATATGGTTGAAAAGATTTTCGTGCATAAATGTATAATAACTGTTTTTGTCGTCTTTTGGTAAATTGCAGTATTCATCAAGGTTGAAAGTTGTAATGTCCTTAAAACTTACTTTGCCTTTGTTGTATGCTTTAATAAGTGCTTGATATGTAGGCACAGGAGAAGCACCTGTAGCAAAGCCCAAAACTGAATCTGGCTTTTCGTTAACTTGTTCAATAATTAAATTGGCAACTGCCTTGCCGATTTCTTCAGCGTTGTTAAAAATATGAAGAATCATTTTTCACACCTCGTTACATATTTTTGAGAATTTTATTTTACCATATATTTCAAAAATTGCAATAAAAAAGGGACATTTTCTGTCCCTTTTTCTTATCATTTATTAAGTTTTTTGTCAATTAACACATGCAACTCAAGTTCTATAAGGTAAATAATCATAACTAATATAAACCCTATTGAAAAACTTGCATTATTTATAATTGAAAGAGCACTACAAGCACCAAATACAATTAAATTTATGACGCTAAAAATTTCAGTTCTATTAAGTGCCTTTTTACCAACAGAAAAAAGTGATGAAATAATCACCATAAGTGAGAAAAGTATAATGCAAACCATTGTAATAAAAGGGAACAAATATGACGGATTAGAAAAATCAAAGCCACCGTTTATAATTCCCATAATTACGCTTATAAGTGTAACACTACCGCCATCATTTGCCTTAAACACCGGTAAGCACATCCAAAGAAGTGGAGAAAACATCAAAACAAATCTTGTTATTTGTAATGGTCCACCAAAAGCAGATGTTTTAATGTTGTTAAGCACTCTGTCAACTGCTTCTTGTTCTTTCATAGCTTTTTCGTGGTCTGCTTTTAATCTGTTGTCAAGGTCATAATACACAAGATTGGTATTACATTTAGGGCAGTTTTGTTTCATGTAGAAAGGCGAAAGTTTTTCATTACATTTAGGACAATTACTCATTTTCTGCACCTCCTGAAACTTCAATTGAAAGCTTTGCACGACGCTCTGTCATTTCTTCACGGACTTTTTGGAGTTTATCTCCTGTAAGGTCATACCAAATATATGGAATAAGTGGAAGAAGACCTAAAATAGCAGGCGCTAATGTAAACATTGCCCATATAAGCAGGTCTGTTTGTTCATAAGCTTTAATTGCTTCGCCTGTACCTTCAACAAAAGTAAGACCGATTACAGGAAGAAGCCAACCACCGAGTGCACCTGAAATTGAGCCAGTAAGCTTACCTACAAATGTAAGAACAGAGAATGAAACACCTTCGTTTCGTTCGCCTGTTTTCCATTCCATATAGTCAATTGTGTCACCAATCATTTCAGTAGGAATAACCATATTGATTGTGTTAAAGAAACTGAAAAGAAGATTTTGTACCATTAAAAGAGGTACAACTACCCAAAGATTTGTGAAGCATTTCATACCTACAATAAATACGAGCGTACCCATAATAAGGCGCACAAATCCGTTAAGGAAAATAATTTGTCTGTTATCAAAACGCTTTTTGATTTTAGGAATAAGAAGATATGTAACAAATCCTAAAATTGTACCAGGAAGTGAAATGATAATTGTAAGTGAGTTCATATTTACAACTTCTGAATAGTAATATGCTTGGAAGAACCCACCAATACCGCTTACCGCACCAAGCACATTACCAATAACAATCAAAAGCAACGGCTTGTTTTTAACAAGCGCCTTGAAACCATCAAGAACGCTTGGCTCTTTAACTGTTTGAACAACACGCTCTCTTGTGCAAATGCCTGAAAGTGAGAAAAGCGCCATTCCCAATGTGCCTGAGATTATTGCCATGAGCAAGAATACTTGTGAAAGTGATAATGGAATTGCACCGTTGTTGCTTAAATCCATAAGAACTGTAAGAATTGTTGTTGAAAGTCCACCAATAAGACCTGATACAAATCTTGCAGACGAAATAACTCTTGTTCTGTCAGAAGGGGAAGGGCTGATTGCCGCACTCATGCCCCAGAACGGCACATCGCCTAATGTGTAGAAAAGTTCCCATAAAAAGTAAGTCATAAACATATAAATTACTTTTGAGGTAAGTTCTGCTTTTTCGCCAAGGATTTCAGGACCAGCGAAAAGCATAATTGTCGCAAGTCCTAAAGGAATTGGAACGATTAAAAGATAAGGTCGAAGTTTACCATAACGGGTTCTTGTTCTGTCAATAATTGAACCCATAAGCGGGTCGTTGAACGTGTCCCAAAGGCCTAAAATCAGCATCATGGTACCAACTATCTGAGATGGAATACCAAAAACTTTTACAAAGAAAAGTGAAAGATAACTACCTGCAATAATGTTATAGCCAAAACATTGACCTGCATTTGCAATACCATAAATGGCAGTTTCTTTAACACCAACATAACGAATATCGCCTTTGTTTTCTGTCATGGTTATTTTCTCCTTCCCTTATTTCTGTGGCGGATTGCCCCACCCTTATCATTAAGCAAATATGAATTTTTACAGTTAAGATATGTAATCTTTTCTTTAAGATTTTCTTTATAATCAAATTTGCGGTTTTTGATTTTGTCATAAAGGTCGCAAGCGAGAGTGCATTCAGTCGATTCTGTATCTGCAGTAACTGCAAGAATTACTACTTCACGGTCAACAGGGAGTGTAAGTTTGTCATCATTTACATCTACTTCAACATTCCAGAAGAATAACTGCTCGCATTGTGCATCGCCATTTGCAGTGTGTGAGTGAGTGAATTCATAACCAAGTTTACCATCTTTTGTGAATGCAACTTCTTTGAAATCGTATAAATCCCAACCGGCATAATATTCGCGGATATCGTTTACTTTATATGCACGGTCACCTAATTTTACGAACTTGTCGCCGTTAAGTGATGCCATAAGAAGATACACTTTCTTTGTACCTGTAGGAAGTAACAGCGACTGACCACCACAAAGCATTGCTTTGCCTGAAATTTCAAAAGGAACACCATTTGAAATAATTCTTTCAGGTGTAATTTCTTGTGGGATTGTCTTGTTGATTACAGGTAAAGTGCCCATTGGTTTAGCGTTAGTTGAAAAAGCATTTATATTATTTATGATTTCAACCTTTTCTGTTGTTGCTTTTGAATCTACTTTCTTAACTTTGAGTGCAAATGATTTTATTTCGTAAGGTTTTAAGTCAAATACAAGTTTACCATTAACAAGCGCAACATTACCGATATGTTCTTCTGATGCGTAAATTTCACGAACATTTTCAATTTCTGCATTTAACGAAAGAGTAACACCTTTTTGTTCTTTCTTTTCGCTTTCGCCTACTCGAACAACAATTTCATCGCTGTTTTCAGCTTTCTTGATGGCACGTATTATTGCATTTCCTGAAAGGCAACCGAATGAGTATTCACTACCAAGTACGCCTTCGTGATTTGAACATATAAATGTTGCCATAGGCATTACAAAGTTTCGAGCCACTGATTGTGTATCGTGCGAAACAGTGCCTTTATGTGAATAAATACCGTAAGAATAGCGGTTAAGACCTAACTCCATCATTGACTGCATACTGTCAACTTTGTAGTTTTTAAGTGGAGTATGCATGAGTGTAAGACGAAGTGTGTTGTCGTCAAATTTGTCCCAACCATATTTACACTCACTTATAATTGAAACACCAAATTCTTTACTACTGTCAGTAATATCTGCCCATTTCTGTGCAGGTACTTCAAAGAGTTTGTCATTCATATTGCCACGTTTGATTGCACCAAGTCCTAAGTCGTATGTGGCGACAGGGTTAGAAGCGGTGAGTGGGAATATCTCTTTTGCAAGGTGACGCTTACTGCGCCATTCTGTTTCAGTATAAACTTCAACAACATTTCCGCCACGGCTTAATGCCACAACAGATGTAAATGTACTGTCCTTATGAGTTTTTACAATCTGGAGCGCAACTCGGCAAGGACCGTTTTCTATAACCTTGATTGTCTTTATCTTAGTTGTGTTTTGTGGCTCACGATTTAATTCTTCAAAGTTTAATTCCCATGCAGGCCAATCTTTGCTACCATTGTAGTCGAAGATACCTGTTGTAATAGGGCTTTTGAGAAGTTCAACTTTCAACTCTTTGTCAAGAATTGAAGAAATATCGCCGTTGCCGTTGAATTTTACAATGTATTTTTCATTTTGAAGTTCGCTAATTGATGCAGAAAGTTTTGATTTAACTGTGCATTTTTTCATTCTTAAATCGAAAACTTTATAGCCCATAGGTGGCACGGTTACACACATAAGAATTGTTGCAACACCAAACTGTACATCAGAAATCTGTGCAGGGTACTCGTTACCATCTGCATCATATACTGTAACATTTTTACCACAATTTTTAGCAGGGATTTTAACAGTAACAACACCTGTGCGCTCATATTCCATAGGATTGTTTACAACAATTGGAGTACCCTTTGCGAAAGAGGTGTCAAGAAGAGAAGCGACTCTCTTTACAGCACCCTCATATTCATTGGTAAACTGGTTAAGTGACATTGCATAGTCGTTCCAACTTCTACGGTATGCACGTTGAACTGATGTGCCCGGTAAATCGTCGTGGAACTGATGTGCAATAACGCGTTTCCAAGCACGAGTGAGTGTTTCTTGTGGGTATTCATAACCGCCAATTACATTTGCAGTAACACAAGCACGTTCTGCCATATCTGCAATTTCTTCGTTTCTTCTGTTCCAACGTTTACCAATAGCACGAGAGGTGTATCCGCCCACCGCGTGATTTGTCATAACAAGTTCGTTGTTCCATACGGGGAGTTTTTGCTTTGTTTCTTCAGGTAAAGCGTCAATATCATGGAATATTTTGTCAGCCGGTGCAGATAATACCTCTATGTCACTTGTGTCGTTTAAACCGATTTCATCGCAAACAGTTTTAACTGATGGCTCTTTTGGCGCACCGCCACGGTCACCAACACCATGGAAGATTGCGGTCATAGGCAAATCATACTTTTCGTTGTCAGCTAACTTGTCTTTTACAAATTTCTTATCACGGACTTTAAGTAATATGGTTGTGTAAGAGCCGGGGTTAGTGTTTCCGTAAACATAGTTTCCGTCAACACCATACCATTTGCCAAGGTCAAAAGGAATACCATAAGCAGAACCCCAAGTAAGTTTCTGTGTAGTAAAGCCCTTGAGATTCGCGTGATGCATAATACTTGGCAAAGCATAGCCAAAACCAAAACAGTCAGGCAAGAAAATGTCACAAGAACGTTTGCCGAAGTTCTTGTCAAAATATTCGTTACCAATAAGAATGTTTCTAAAAAGTGCTTCAGGAGAAGGTACATTCACATCACCGTTTTCAAATGCACTTCCGCACACATTCCATTTACCCTCTGCAATGTAAGCTTTCGTCTTTTCCCACATTTCAGGGTAGTATTCTTTCATTAATTCATAACGGTATGAGCCCTCAAAATTGAATTTGTATTCAGGATACTTCTCAAATCGTTGAAAATTCTCATTGAGAGTATTGTAAATGTATTTACTTACAGTTGTTTCAAAATCCCAACTCCATATAGTGTCAAGATGAGCATTTGAAATTGTATAAACCTTCTTTTTACCCATAATAAATCCCCTTGAATAAATATCATTAATAAAATTATATATATTAATAAGAAAAAAAGCAATAAAGAATGTAAAAATTGCAAAAAACACTCGACAGATTGTCAGTTTGTTGTTAAAATATTATTGTATGTAACTATGTTATGAAAGGATGTCGGCTAGGTGAAGAAGTTTGCTTCATTATTTATGATATTGGTTTTAATGTTTACTGTAGTTTTCTCTTTTACAGGCAGTTCAAAACCCGTATCTGAAAAACTGAATCCAACTATTAATATTTCGGCTGACAACATTTCGTATGGGTTAAGTGATACATTGTATGGCATTTCTCTTGATAACAATGGTTATGCATTAGATGGTGGTCTTGTTTCACAACTTGTAAATAATAATTCGTTTGAATATTCTTCTAATCCTACTGCGGGATGGAACATCGGTAGTATAGGTTATACCGTAGCAACAGAAGAAAAAATGAATGAAAACAACGAAAATTACCTGAATGTAACCGTTAGCGGTAAAGGTAGTGCCGAAAACTTTGGCTATACTGAAATTTTTAATAACAAGAGTTTTCAGTTTAACAATCGTAAGGCAAAAACAGGCGATATGGGATTTGTTGAAGGCGAATCATATGCATTTTCGGCATTTTTCAAGAACATTGACTTTGTAGGTACTATGAGTGTATCTCTTAATGCAGAGGGCAACACAGAAAAATATCAATTTAATATTGAAGACTGCAAAGATTGGACTAAAATTTCACTTGAAATCAAGTCAGATGTTACGGCGGACGGTTCGCTTGTAATCAACTTTGAGGGCGACGGCACATTCTATATGGATTCCGTTTCACTTATACCTGTAAACAGTTATGGTTACAGTGTGTGGAAATATACAAGTTTAAGACCTGACCTTTATAAGGCAATAAAAGGTCTTTCGCCGTCATTTATTCGCTTTTATGAAGATGTAGCACAGAAAGACGAAACTGTTTTCGGGTGGAAAGATACTATAGGCCCACTTGAAACAAGAGTGCAACTTAGTACAACTTATAGAGATAACGATAGATTCAGTGTAAATTCCAACTCTATGGGATTTTATGAATATCTTCTTCTTTGTGAAGATTTAGGTGCAATTCCTGTGCCTGTGTTTGATATAAGCATTGCAACTGAAAAAGAAGACAATCTTGAAAAAATTCTCAATGAAGATTTTGAAGAGAACACTAATACTGAAGAAAATATTGATGAAGAATTCCTCCCAGTCCCTGAAACAGAGGAGTATGTGCAGAATATTCTTGATTTCATTGAATATGCAACAGGTGATGAAACAACTCATTGGGGTGCAAAAAGAATTGAAGATGGTCACGAAAAGCCATTCGATATTAAATATATTGCTATTGATGATTCGCAAATGAATGAGAACTATTGGTCTGCATTCAATACTATTTACGGTGAAATCAATGCAAAATACCCTAATATTCAACTTGTTACAAGTTCAGGCAAAGCACTTATCGGTGTAGTTTATGACGGTGTTTGGAAAAACCTTGATGCCACATATAAAAATGTACTTGTTAACGAATATTTCGGTAGCGAAAAAGTAAGTTTATATAATAATCTTCATAGATTTGATGATTATGAGCGTAGCGGTGCAAAGGTTACTGTTGAATCATTCGCTTCAAATGCAGACGGTATTGGCTCGGTTATTACAAGTAATAATATCTGGTCTGCTATTGAAAATACAGCGTTTTTAACCAGTGTTGAAAGAAATGCAGATGTTGTGCAGATGGCATCATATAAATGGATATTAGAAAAACGTAATGCACAACAAGGCAAAATGTCTCTTGTGTGGTTTGATTCACAAGATATTCTTCTTTCGGCTGATTATTACTCGCAAATGATTTTTGCCAACAATAAAGGCACAAATTATATTTCAACTGATTTTGATATGGAGTCAGATGGTATTTATCACTCTGCAACAGTTGATACAACAAACAAAGTAATTTATGTTAAACTGGTAAACACCACAAATCGCGAATATAAGTTTAATATTAATGTTGATGGTTTTAATAATGTGAATAATCCGTCAGTTCAGTATATGGCAGAAAAATTCAAGTCTGCATATAACGATTTTGATGAGTTTCTTCATGTTGCACCAAAAGAAGCTCAACTCACAGTTGAAGATAATATAATCAAGTACAATATGAATAGTTATTCAATCAGTGTTGTAAGAATTCCTTACGATAAAAATGATGGTTCAGGCATTTATGCTCTTCCTGAAATGGAAATCGTATCACCATATATTCATCCTATGATTGAAAATATTGTGCCAATTGCATTGGTAAGTTTGGTGCTTGTAACAGGTGTGATTATTCTTATAGTGCGAATTACCCACCATAAAGCAGTAAGAAAAGACGAAGAATAAAATTGAATATTTATAATTTACGGCGAGGTAAAAACCTCGCCGTTTTTGTATGTAACTTTGTATTCTGTTAGACAAACTTCAAATTGTCGGGGCAAATAAAAAGGTCTCTCGTCATTTAACGAAAGACCTTTTATTGTATTTGTTAGATTTTCTTTAATCTGTCAAGATTTTTGAGGATATGTGGAATGCCCTTAAGAATAATCTTAAGACCTTTACCGAGTTTGTCTTCATGAATAATCATAATAAGACCTTCTGCCATTTCAGGGCTGAAAAGACCGAAACTCATTGAAATGAAGTTCTTGATTGGAAGCTGAGTAGCAACTGAGCCAGCCATTGTATCAGCACCAAGAAGCTTGATGAGAAGGCGGTAAATTCTGCCACCCCACTTGCTGTCCTGTGAGTCCTCAATAGTATTAAGAACTGTGAAAGGAGCATTCTTATCTCTTGTTGATGGTGGTAATTCTTTACCGTAAACTGCCTTGAATGCATCAGCGCTAACATTCATAATGTCTGCACCATAGTAGCAAGGAGCAGTAGCTTTGTAATCAGGAATTTCTGCTTCAACAGTTGATTCAACGTTGATTGATGCTTCAAGTTTAATATCACGGCTTGATGCACCAACAAGAATCTTGAATTCGCCACTTTCAACGTGCCAGTCGTTAATGTTTACATTGTAGTAAGCAAATGCACGTTTGTCGAGTACGATTTCGATTTCTTTTTCTTCGCCTGCTTTAAGGAATACCTTCTTAAAGCCCTTAAGCTCTTTAACAGGACGGTAAATTGTGCTTTCAATGTCGCTAACATAAAGCTGAGCAACTTCTGCACCGTCAACGTCGCCTGTGTTCTTAACCTTGAATGAAACCGTAACTGTGTCAGTATCTTTAATGCTATCTGCAGATACTTTCAAATCACTATATTCAAATGTTGTGTATGAAAGACCGAAACCGAATGGGAATGCAACTTCTTTGTTTGCGGTATCATAGTATTTGTAACCAACATAAACACTTTCTCTGTGCTCAACAGAAACTGTTGTGCCAGGGAAGTAGTTGTAGCTTGAGTTGTCACTGAGTGCTAATGGATATGTTTCTGAAAGTTTACCACTTGGGTTAACATCGCCGAAAAGAATATCACAAACTGCACTGCCGCCCGCCTGACCTGTAAGGAACATATTAAGAATTGCAGGAACTTTGTCAGCCCAAGGCATTTCAACTGCAGCGCCACCTGAAAGTACAACAACTGTGTTAGGGTTAACTTTGAGAACTTCTTCAACAAGTGTGTTGTGCATTGGTGGAATTGAAAGGTGATGTCTGTCAGCACCTTCTGTTTCATATTCGTCAGTAAGACCTACGAATACAACTGCAACATCTGCATTTCTTGCTCTGTCTTTTGCTTCAAGAATAAGTTCCATAGCTTTCTTTGCTTTAGACTTCTTGAGTGTATAGCCAGGTGAGAATGTGAAGTCAACACCCATTTCTTTCATTGTAGCGTAAGCGTTGTCAAGCTTGATTGGGTTAATAAGTGATGAGCCCGCGCCCTGATAACGAGGAGTATGTGCCATTTCGCCAATAAGAGCAATTTTTGCATCTTTCTTAAGAGGAAGAAGGTTGTTGTCATTCTTCATAAGTACCATACACTGACTAGCAATTTCACGAGCAATGTTGTGATGTTCATCACTATCGTATGTATATGATTTGCCGAGCATTGGCTCTGCTTTCTTTGTAAGTTCAATAATCTTATCAACTGCTGCGTCAAGAATAGCAACATCAAGTTCGCCATTGTTTACTGCATCAACAATAAGTTTTGTGCCGATACCTGAAGATGTTGGCATTTCAATTTCCTGACCTGCAATAAGACCAGGCACTCTTTCGTTTTCTGCGCCCCAGTCAGTAATAACTACGCCTTCATAACCCCAGTCGTCACGAAGAACATCAGTAAGTAACCATTTGTTTTCTGCAGCATAAGTGCCGTTAAGACGGTTATATGAGTTCATAATTGTCCAAGGTTGTGCTTTTTTAACTGCAATTTCAAATGGAAGAAGATATGTTTCGCGAAGTGTTCTTTCGTCAACAACTGCGTTAACTGTCATACGACGAGTTTCCTGGTTGTTAGCTGCATAGTGTTTAAGAGAAGTACCAATGCCTTTGCTCTGAACACCGTTAATAAATGCTGCAGCCATTTCACCTGCAAGAAGACCATCTTCTGAGAAATATTCAAAGTTTCTTCCGCAAAGAGGTGAACGTTTAATGTTTGTACCAGGTCCTAAAAGAACTGATACCTGTTCTTTTCTGCATTCGTCGCCAAGTGCTTCACCCATTTTGTAGATAAGGTCAGTATCCCATGAACAAGCAGTAGCAGAAGCTGTTGGGAAACAGATTGCAGGAACACCTAAAAGAACGTCTTTGTTTTCTTCAGGATTGCCTTTTTTACGGATACCGTGAGGACCGTCGTTAAGAGCGATAGATTTGATTCCAACTCTCTCAACAGGTTGGCTGTGCCAGTAGTCAAGACCATCGCACATACTTGCTTTTTCTTCAAGTGTCATCTGTGCGATAATGTCAGCGTGTTTAAGAGCCATAATTCTTTCTCCTTTTCAAAAGTATATACTTTTAATTAACATTTCTATTATATATCAACACTATCGGTTTCGTCAAATAAAAGTTTTTCTGCCGAAACTGTGTCAATTGCCTCAATGTTTTTAAGCTTTCTTTGAATGAACAGATTTTTGCGCTCTGCATCTTCGAGCGTTTTGCCTGCTTCGTCAACTTTTTTCTTGGCTTTTGCAAGTAAGTCGCCAAATTTTTCATACTGTGCCTTTGCTGCACCAAGAATTTCGCGCACTTCATTTGCTTTTTCGTTGATTGCAATTGTCTTAAAGCCCATTGAAAGAGAGTTAAGAAGTGCAGTAATTGTTGAAGGCCCCGCAATCATAATGTTGTAGTCATTCTGTAATTTTTCAGGGAGTCCTGTGCGAGAAGATGCAATTTCTGCATAAAGACCTTCAGTAGCAAGATACATAATTGCAAAAGGTGTAGTGTCAGGCACATGAATATATTTTGCAATAGATTTTGCCTCGTTTACAACCCGTTTTTCAAGCTCATTTCTTGCAACCTTAACCGCATCTGCATCTGCACGGTCTGCAGCGTCGCAAAGTCGCACATAATCTTCCATAGGGAATTTTGAGTCAACAGGCAAGAAAATATCTTTTCCGTCTTTGTCGCTTGATGGAATACGAATTGCAAACTCAACTCTATCAAGTGAACCGGGTACAGTAGCAAGATTCTTTTCATACATATTAGGAATTGTCTGGTCCAAAATGCCTTCAAGTTGAACTTCAGCCCAAGTACCGCGAGCTTTAACATTAGTAAGTACACGATTAAGTGCAGTTACATTTTCAGTAACGCCCGTTGAAAGTTTCTGCATTTCACCAAGTGATTTATATAAGTTTTCAAGTTGGTCAGAAACAGTTTTAAACGAAGAATTAAGGCGTGTTGTGAGTGTTGCAGTAAGTTTTTCGTCAACAGTAACTCTCATTTCTTCCAGTTTCTTTTCGTTTGATTCTTGCATTTTTGTGATTGATGCTTCAAGAGTCTTGTTTTGCTTGTCACTTTGTTCCACATTCTTTTCGCTCATTGAAACAAGCATTTCATTCATCTTTTCACGATGCTCAAAATTACCCTTGTTCATATTGTCAATTCGAGTGGACATATCGTCAAGGGATTTTTTTACATCTTCGCGGATTTCTTTGTTTGAATTCTGATTTTCAAGACGGATTCTGTGAAATTCGTCACCCATATTTTTGTTTATGTAATCAATTTTTTGTTCCAATGCAACGTTGTCTTTAGTGCTTTTTGTGTTTTTAAGTACAAGGCAAAGAATTGCAACAGAAACAACTGAAATTACAATAGAGATAATCAATAAAATATCTGTCATAGGGAAATTCCACTCCTATTAAGTAAAATATATACCTTATTATACCAAAATAATATAATAAAAGATAGTTTTTTATAAAAATTTTTATGAAATTGTAGCCATAATTTACTTTATTTGATATAATAACTAGCGGTGAATAAAATGATAAAAAGAATTATTGCTCTTTTTTGTGCGGTTGTGATGGTTATTACTTGTTTCGCATCTTGCAAAAAAGAAGATACCACAAATAAATTCTTCGCTTACGGAATTACAGAAATGCCAAAGCATTTTGACCCTCAAATTGCCGAAAGTGTAAGTGAAAAGATGATAGCTGTCAATATTTTTGACGGTCTTTTTAAGTTAGATGAAAATAACACCCCCGTAAAGTGCGCGGTTAAAGATTATAAAATTTCAACAGATGGTCTTGTTTATACTTTTTATCTTCGTGATGATATGAATTATTATATTTCAAGTGATGTACAGGATTTTCTTGAAGATAAAAGTGTAACAATCAATAAAAATATTACTGCCGAAGATTTTGCATTCGGCATAATCCGTGGATTACTCCCTGAAACCGATGCTCCCGACTTTGAACTTTTAAGCACAATTAAAAATGCAGAAAAAATTCATAATGGTGAGCTTAACAGTAGTGAAGCGGGCGTTAAGGTAATCGACGATTACACCCTTGAAATTACATTAGATAGAAAAGATGTCAACTTCCTTTATGCTCTTACTCAACCTGTTTCATTCCCTTGTGATAAGCAGTTTTTTGAACTGACATCAGGCAGATACGGTCTTAATGAAGAATACATTATTTCAAATGGCGGATTTTACCTTTCATCAATAAGTGAAGAAAAGAATGTAGTCATAAATAAGAATACAGAATACAGCGGTGCATTTTCGCCTGTTCCGTCAGGTGTTGGCTTTTATTTGAATGCGACTACTCTTGATATTGCAGAAAAGGTTGACGAAGGCACTTATGATGTGGGCTTTTTCTATGCGGATGAAGACAAAGAAGTGTTAGGCCGTTCTGTAGTGAAAACCGAACTTGAGAACATTGCGTGTTCTTTGGTTTTCAATATGGCAGATGAAACTTTACAGAATAACAAGTTGCGAACAGGTCTTGTGTCTTGTATCAATGTTTCAGATATAACCGAAAATCCGTTGAAGTCAGTTTTGCCGTCATATTATAATGTTGACAACAGTAAAATCGAAATGCTTTCATATAACATTGATGTTGCAAGAGATAATATGATTAAAGCGTTTGATGAATTGAAAATCAAAACCCTTGATATTGAAATTCTCTGCACTAAAAAGTATGAAAATATTGCAAAAACACTTGTAAACAGTTGGCAGAAAAACATTGGTGTTGAACTTAACGGTATTGTTACAGTTTTAGAAGAAAATGATTTTGCCAAGCGAATTGCAACTGACGATTTTGACATTGCGATTTGTTCGTTGACGGTTGACAGTAATAATCCGTCAGAGTTTTTATCAATGTTTACAACCGATAATGATTTGAACATTTCAAATTATAAATCTGACGAGTTTGACCGACTTGTAAATGATTTGAAGGTAACACCAACTAATGACAAAGCAGTTTATTGTCAAAGTTACTTGCTAAAAAATGCGGTAGTTTTACCGTTATACACAGAAACAACTACTTATGCAGTCCACAAAGATACAAGTGGAATTTATTTCAGCGGTGACAGCGAAAATCTCTATTTCTATAAGGGCCAAAAATAATGAAAAAAGGCAGAAAAATTTATATGTTAATATCGTGGATTCTGGTGTTAATATGTATGGGAATAATATTTTCATTGTCAGCTCAGATAGCAGAAGAATCGCAAGATTTAAGCGATTCATTCATTAGAAATTTATGTGAATTTTTAGGAATTGAATTAAAAAGTGATTTTGTAAGAACAATGGCGCATATGCTAGAATTTATGGGACTTTCGCTTCTTATCTTCAATGCAGTATATTCAACATGGAATCTTAAGTTAACTCCTATAATTGCTTTTGTAGGGACATCTCTTTATGCAATAACAGACGAAATACACCAGATTTTTGTTCCTGGTAGAGCGTTTCAAATCAGTGATATTTTAGTTGATAGTATAGGTGCTTTGACAGGCGTCATAGCATCCTTTGTAACATTAAAAATTATACTTTCAATAAAGAAAAGGGGAAATAAAAATGGCAATACTTAAACCATTTAAGGCAGTAAGACCAAAAGATGAATACGCTTCACAGGTTGGTGCTTTGCCGTATGATGTTATGAATTCAGAAGAAGCAAGAGAAATGGTAAAAGATAAACCATACTCATTCTTACATGTTGATAAAGCAGAGGTTGATTTGCCACAGGGTATCGATATTTATTCTGCAGAGGTTTATGCAAAAGCAAAAGAAAATCTTGATGCATTAAGCGAAAATGGAATTTGTAAACAAGACGAAAAACCAATGCTTTATATCTATCGTCAGATTATGAATGGACGCGAGCAGACAGGTATTGTTGGTTGTACGGCGGTTGATGATTATATTAACAATGTTATTAAAAAGCACGAGTTCACAAGAGCCGACAAAGAAGCAGACCGTATTCGTCACGTTGATACTCTTGATGCAAATACAGGCCCTATTTTCCTTACTCATCGTGAAAATAAAACAGTTACAGAAATTACAGAAAATTGGAAAAATACACATACACCTTGCTATGATTTCGTAAGTGATGACGGAGTTTCACAGACAGTATGGGTAATTGATGACGACGCGGTTATTGATACTCTTGTAAAACAATTCGCAGAAATTCCATATCTCTATATTGCAGACGGTCATCATAGATGTGCATCTGCAGTGCGTGTAGGTGAAAGAAGACGCGGAGATGGCGAATACGATAAAAATGCAGAATTCAACTTCTTTTTGTCAGTCATTTTCCCTTGTGACCAGTTAAAGATTATGGATTACAACCGTGTAATTGCAGATTTAAATGGCAACACAAGTGAAGAATTTATTGCAAAAATGAGCGAAAAATTTGTTGTTGAAGAAGCAACAACAAGCCCTTATGCGCCAACAGAACGCCATACATTTGGTATGTATCTTGATAATAAATGGTATAAAGTAACTGCAAAACCAGAATTCATCAACGAAAATGACCCTGTTCTTTGCCTTGATGTTTCAATTCTTCAAAACAATCTTATTACACCAATTCTTAATATTAAAGACCCAAGAACGGATAAACGAATTGACTTTGTTGGTGGTATTCGTGGTTTAGGTGAACTTGAAAGAAGATGTGTAGAGGGTATGCGCCTTGCATTTGCAATGTACCCAACATCACTTAACGAACTTATGGACATTGCTGATGCAGGTCAGGTTATGCCACCAAAATCAACTTGGTTTGAGCCCAAACTTCTTTCAGGTTTGTTTATTCACAAATTATCATAGTCAATCTTTATTTGATAGATTTTATCGAAAAGACAACTAATAAATATTGACAAAATGTGTAGAATGTGGTAATATATTGTCAATATGAGGGAGTAATTCCGCAATAATAATGCGAGACATCATCGTCAAGACAGAGTTTAACTCTCGGTGTGTCATAAGTAAATGAGACTCATACATGGTTTTTCGCTATGTATGAGTTTTTTGCTTTTTACTCAATCATAGAGATAAGAAATGGAGGTAATATTATGATGGATTCAAAAAAGATTACAAAAATAGCAATAATTGCAGTTGTGGCACTATTGTTGATAGGGCTTGCAGTATCAAGCTTTACTGTTGTTTCAGCAGGTCATACAGGTGTAGTTCTTACATTTGGTGCAGTTGAAGACAATGTGCTTGATGAGGGATTGCATTTCAAAATACCATTCATTCAAAGAGTAGTACAGATAAATAATCGTACTCAGAAAATTGAGACTGAAGGTTCTGCATCATCAAAAGACTTGCAGATAATTTCTTATGTAGTTGCAGTAAACTATCATGTAAACAATGACTCTTCTGCATCTCTTTATCAGAATGTTGGTATAGATTACGGCTCAGTTATTATAGTTCCTGCAATTCAGGAAAGCATTAAAGCAGTAACAGCACAATATACTGCCGAAGAACTTATTACAAAGCGTCAGGCAGTAGGTGACCAGATTAAAGATGCCTTGTCAGAAAAGATTAATCAATATGGTCTTACAGTTGAAATTTTCAATATTGTGAACTTTGATTTCTCAGAAGAATTCAATGCGGCGGTAGAAGCAAAACAGACTGCTCAACAAAATGCATTAAAGGCAGAACAAGACCTTGCACGTATTGAAGTTGAAGCAAAACAGAAGATTACTCAGGCAGAGGCAGAAGCAGAAAGTATTCGCCTTATTCAAGAAGCACTTGCAAAATCACCTGATTATGTTGATTACATTAAGTGGAATAAATGGAATGGCGAATTGCCAACTGTAATGGGCGATAGCGGTGTGCTTATCAGTATGGACGAGTTAGAAAAGAAAGCTAACTGATTTTAATAAGCGAAAAACCAAAACTAAAGGGCGTACCAAATGGTACGCCCTGATTTTTATACTTATTTATGTGCATTGCAACTCGCACAATTTCCTGTGCAACCGCCGAATTCTTTTTTGCCTTCTTCTGTATCTCTGTAATACTGGGTGTGAGTATCTCTGTGTGTTGTGCTGTTCCAGATTTCTTCTGCAACAGGTGCCCATTCCTTGGCATACTCATCACATTTACTGCAAAGTTCGTCTGCACTTTCTTGACGAATTAAGTCGGAAGATTTTGCCCCTGTTTTATTGATGAGTTCACGAAGTTTTTCGGGATTTTCAAGCATTGGGCAAGGACGAAGATGGTTGTCGTTGAATGGCTGATTTTTATAATATGCCATAAACAATGGATTTTGTAATGCTTCAAGCAATGTGTGTGTACGAATATTTGAGTCAGAGAAGTGAATGAACACACATGGCTCAATATCGCCTGCAGAGTTAATGTGGAAATAGTTTCTGCCACCTGCAATACAACCGCCAACATATTCGCCGTCATTCTGGAAGTCCATAATGAAAATTGGCTTGCCTGTTTTACCGTCGCGCATTTTCTTGTTCCAGAAATAAAGTTCTTTTCTTTGTTCAGGTGTAGGAATAAGTTCTTTGTCTGCACCGTGACCAACCGGCATATAGTTAAAGTTAAGCATAAACTTTGCACCTTTGCCGATAACGAAATCAATAAATTCTTCGCTTGTTACAGTTTGCAAATTCTTTCTTGTATAGCAAACAGAAACACCAAAAAGGCACTTATTTTCTTTAAGCAAGTCCATTGCTTTGAGAGTTGTCTGATATGCACCTGCGCCACGACGCCAGTCGTTTGATTCTTCATTACCTTCAAGACTTAAAGCAAGAGTAATGTTGCCACATTCATTCATAGCGTCGCAGAAATCTTTGTCAACAAGTGTAGCGTTAGTGAAAATAAGGAAAATACAATCTTTATTATTTCTACAGATTTCAAGCACTTCTTTTTTCTTAATAAGTGGCTCGCCACCTGTAAGCCAATAGAAGTGACAACCTAATTCTTTACCTTGAGTTACAATGCTCTGCATTTCGTCAAGACTTAAATTTTGTTTGTGACCATATTCCGCAGACCAACAACCTTTACAGTTAAGATTACAAGCAGAAGTAGGGTCAAAAAGAATATTGAAAGGAATGTTGCATTTGTACTTTTCGCGATTTTCACGTACTGCTTTTGTGCCGTAATAACCTGCGTCAATACCAAAAGAAAGAAGCATTTGCTTAACAACGTTGCGGTCAATGTCGTTGAGAATACTTAAAGCAAATTGAGTCCACACATTATCTTTATCACGAGCTACTTCCTGAAACTTCTTGAAATTTTCGGGTGGAAAGATTTTGTTGAAAATCGGCTCAATCTTATGGCTCAATTTTACAATATTAGAGTGAGGGTCTTTATCGACATATTTAAGCAATCTGTCAAGTGCTATGCCAAGACCTTTCTTTTGAAGATTGTAAACTACTTTCATAATGCTTCCTTTCATAGTTTTGAAATCATACATTATATATTTTATTGTAAATTCAAAATAAAGTCAATGATTTTTATAGTATTTTATTATATTTTGCACATCAAAAGGGAAAAATAAACAAAAGCCATAAGCAACTTAAAAAAATCAATAAAACAGTAGAAAAAAATACAAAAATGTGGTATATTAAATCTTATCTATAAAATATAAGGGTGGCGCTAATGAATAAACACTACACCGATTTGGCAAATGGCGTAAAAATGCTTTGCATTAACAGTGAAAAATTCAAAACAAACTGCGTAAAAGTTGATTTTTATATGCCTATAAATGAATATTTTCCTGCACTTAATGTGTTGGCATCTTTTATGGGGCATACATCAAAAAAATATAATACAGTTAAGAAGTTCAACTCAAAAGTTGAGGGTATGTATGATGCATATTTTGATGTGTCAATTTCAACAATAGGCGAAAAAGTTCTTATTCGTTTTACTATGGAAGTCCTCGACGATAAGTTTACTCTTGACGGCAATAAGATTTCAGAAGAAGCAATTGATTTTCTTGTCCAAGTAATTTCTAATCCGAATTGTACTGACGAGGGCTTTGACGAAGAGTTTACTACTCGTGAAATAAGATTTACTCTTGAAAATATTGAGGCGTTGAAAAATGATAAACGCGCTTATTCAGTAGCCCGACTTCGTCAACTTATGTGCAAAGATGAGCCATATGGAATTGACCACGAAAAGCTTGAAAAGGAAGTTAAAAAGCTTGATAGTAAAGCACTTTTGTCTGCTTACAATTTTATGATTTCACAAGCAACAGTTGTAATTACCGCTTGTGGTAGCATTAGTGCAAATATGCTTACAGAAAAATTCAAGAATTTTGTACAGAGCATTGAAAATCGTGAGCCCGCAAAACTCGAAACAATTTTTATAACAAAAGCAGACGAAATCCGCTATTTCACAGAAGAAATGGAAGTTAATCAGGCAAAACTCGTTATGGGGCTTCGTGCGGGTATGCAAAACAACAACGATAATTATTATGCATTCCGCGTTATGACTGATATTTTCGGTGGCGGTCCTTATTCACGACTTTTCACAAATGTCCGCGAAAAAATGTCACTTTGTTATTACTGTGGTGCGCGTCTTGTTCGCGAAAAAGGAATAATTCTTGTGCAAAGTGGAATTGAAGAAGAAAACTATGAAAAAGCAGTAAACGAAATTTTCAATCAACTTGATATTATGAAAAATGGCGAGTTTACAGATGACGAATTCAACTCATCAGTTATCGCTTTGTCTGATGCATTCAAAGGTGTTGAAGATTCTCCATCTGCACTTTGTAATTTCTATACGGCACAAGTGTTTGATGAAGAACTTGTAAGTGGCTCTGAATTTGCAGAAAGAATTTCACAGGTTACTCGTGAACAGGTAACAGAATGCGCACAAAAAGTAAGTGTTGATACAGTTTATCTTCTTAAAGGGGAGGGTGCAAAATGAGTAATATCAAAGAAATTAAAAATGAACTCTTAAAAGACTGTTATTACGAAATCGACCATTCCTCTGGCTTTAAAATTTTTGTGTATCCTAAAGAAAATTATTCATCAACTTATGCGGTATTTGGTACAAAATACGGTTCCATTGATACTTGTTTCAAAAAAGAGGGTGAAAATGATTTCACAGAAGTGCCAGAAGGTATTGCTCACTTTTTAGAGCACAAACTTTTTGAAAGCGAAGAATTAGATGCTTTTGCGCGATATGCAAAAACTGGTGCTTCTGCTAATGCATACACATCTTTTGATAAAACCTGCTACCTTTTCCAATGTAGCGGTAATTTTGAAGAGTCTCTTGAAATTCTTTTGGATTTTGTAAGTAATCCGTATTTTACAGAACAAACCGTACAAAAAGAACAAGGCATTATCGGTCAGGAAATCAGAATGTATGAAGACGAGCCGGGGTGGGAGTCTTTATTCGTACTTCTTCGAGCTATGTATCATAATCACCCTGTGCGAATTGATATTGCAGGTACGGTTGAGTCAATTAGCCACATTACTGCAGAATTGCTTTATGAGTGTTACGATACATTTTATAACCCCGCAAATATGGCTCTTGCAGTTGCGGGTAATGTTACTGTTGAGCAAGTGTTGAGTATTGCCGATAAAATGCTCAAACCAAAAGAAAGCAAAAAAGTTGAGCGTAAATTCCAGCTTGAGCCAGAAAATGTAGTAAAAACTTATGATGAGCGTCATTTGTCAGTTGCTATGCCGATTTTTGCAATCGGATTCAAAGAGAATGTAAAAACTCCCGAAAGAACGCTTAAAGAATCAATGGTAAGTAATATTCTTCTTGATATTCTTGCGGGCTCAACATCTTCACTTTATGAAGAAATGCTTAAAGATAATCTTATAAATACAACTTTTGATACAGAGTATTTTGAGGGTTACGGTTATTCTGCACATATTTTCAACGGTGAAAGTGCAGAACCAGAGAAAGTCCGCGAAAGAATCAATGAAGAAATCACAAAAGTTATGAAAAACGGAGTTGACAACGAAACATTCCAGCGTATCAAGAAAAAGCACTATGGTAGTCTCATAATGGATTTTGATAGTATTGATTCAATTGGCAACTCTTTAATCAGTGCATATTTCAACAATGAAGGCATTTACGACCAGTTAAAACTTCTTGAAAGCATAACTGTTGAAGATGTAAATGACCGACTTCGTACAGCATTCAACATTGAAAAATCTTCGATGTCAGTAATAAAGTAATAGAAAGGGGTAATCTTTATGAAATGGTTAACCGGTTATACACAAGTTAAGTTTCCAGGTCTTGGGTTAGACCTTAATGTGTATGAAAATCTTGTTGAGTTCACAATTCCTGGTTGGGACATTGACGTTACAATTAAATTTTATGGTGTAATTATTGCATTTGGCTTTATTCTTGCCGTGCTTTTTGGTGGCAGAATGGCTTATAAATGGAAAATGAGTATTGATAAAATGCTTGATGTTCTCATCTGGGGAACAATGGGTGGTATTATTGGCGCTCGTCTTTACTATGTAATTTTCCAATGGGATAACTATAAAGGCGACCTTCTCTCTATTTTTAAGATATGGGAAGGCGGACTTGCTATTTATGGCGGTATTATCGGCGGACTTTTAGCCGCATATTTCGTGTGTAAAAAAGTTGATTTGCCATTTATGAAACTCCTCGATTTAGCGGGCATGAGTTTGCTTATTGGTCAGGGTATAGGCAGATGGGGCAACTTTACAAATCAAGAGGCATTCGGTATTAATACAGATTTGCCTTGGGGTATGACAAGTGAAAAAGTTGATGCCTACATAAATGCTCATTATAGCGATTTGGCATCAAGCGGTATTGTTATGGAGTCAGGTAGTCCTGTGCATCCTACCTTCCTTTATGAGTCAATCTGGTGTCTTTTAGGATTTGTAGTACTCTATATCGTGTGTAAAAAATTCCATAAGTTTGACGGTCAGTTGATTTTAGGTTATGGCATTATCTATGGTCTTGAAAGAGCAGTAGTTGAAGGACTTCGCACAGACAGTCTTTATATAGGAACTTCAAATATTCGCGTTTCTCAGGTGGTTTCATTGGCACTTGTAGTTTCTTGTGCTTTGTTGACTATTGTGAAAATTATTCAGATTAAGCAAGAGAAAGAAGCAGTTGTTAAAGCGTATAAGGAGAAGAATAATGTATAAGATTATTGACGGTAAAGAAGTTTCTGCATCAGTTAGAAATGAAATTAAAGCAGAAGTTGAAGAGCTTAAAAATCAAGGCAAAAAAACAGGCCTTGCAGTTGTAATTGTAGGTAATAACCCTGCATCTCGTGTATATGTAAACAACAAGAAAAAGGGCTGCGAAGAAGTAGGAATGGAGTCATTTGAATATGCACTCCCTGAAGAAACAACAACTGAAGAATTACTTGCATTAGTAGAAAAGCTTAATAATGATAATGCGGTTGACGGTATTCTTTGTCAGTTGCCATTACCGAAACAAATTGACGAGAAAAAAGTACTTAATGCAATCGCTCCACATAAGGATGTTGACGCATTTCACCCTGTAAACACAGGCCATATTATGATTGGCGACCATTCGTTTTTACCTTGCACACCTGCAGGAATTATGGAAATGCTTAAATATTACAACATTTCTGTTGAGGGTAAAGAATGTGTTGTAATCGGCAGAAGTAACATTGTTGGTAAACCAATGGCAATGCTTCTTTTAGGTCAGAATGGTACAGTTACAATCTGTCATTCAAGAACAAAGGATTTAGCAGAAGTAACTCGTCGTGCAGATATTCTTGTTGCCGCAGTTGGTATTGCATATTTTGTAAAAGAAGATATGGTTAAAGACGGAGCGGTTGTAATTGATGTTGGTATGAACAGAAACCAAGAGGGTAAGCTCTGTGGCGACGTTGATTTTGAGAATGTTAAAGATAAATGCTCATTCATTACTCCCGTCCCAGGTGGCGTAGGCCCAATGACTATTACAATGCTTTTGAAGAACACCTTGACTGCTTCACGCGAGCATTTTAATAAATAACTTTTGTGGTGGTATTATGCTAAAAAACAAAACCGTTTTTTCTGAAGAAAACAAAAAGGTATATCTATATGAAATGTTAGCTTGTTTTATTATGGATACGTTTGTAATATTCTTGTTTTCTGCTTTGATACTTTCTTGTTATGACGGTAAAATATCTGACTTAGTATTGATTATCATAGTTATAGTTTTATATTTTATTTCTGCAACGATTCTTAATTACAGAAAAGGTATATTAGAAATAATTGACTTAATCAAAAAGGATACCATGGTACAGACTGTAACACTGGTTAATTATAAAACTGAGAGTTCGTGGTCAGGTAGATTGTGGCATAGCATAATTGCAAAATTTTACCCGAAAGAATATGGGGTTGATACATATAGACTGTATTTTATCAATGAAAATGGGGAGAAAAAATATGTTCGATTGATAATGTCAGTAAAAAAGCGTAGCAAGATTTTTAATATTTGCGAAGATAAGCAGAATGAAGTTGAAATCTGTTATCTTAAACGAAGTAAAATTCTGTTATCGTTAGGAAATTTTGAATTGGATAAAATAATATGAAATGTAGGTAGGGGACGATGCCCACATCGTCCCGTTTTTTATAAAAGTAGGTGAGGGAAATGACACAATTTAATATTACAGGTATGAGTTGTGCTGCCTGTGTTGCACGAGTTGAAAAGGCGGTCAATTCTGTCGAAGGTGTAAACTCTTGCTCTGTCAGTTTGCTCACTAATTCAATGGGTGTTGAGGGTGTTGTTGACCCTCAAAAAATTGTTTCTGCAGTTGAAAACGCAGGTTATGGTGCAACACTTAAAGACGAAAAGAACACTACATTAAAAGACGATGCGCTAAAAGATACAGAAACACCAAAACTTAAAAAACGATTATTCTTATCATTGGGCTTTTTAGTAGTTTTAATGTATATCTCAATGGGGCATGTAATGTGGGGGTGGTGGCTGCCTGTAACCAATCCGATTATAATCGGAGTTGCACAGCTCGTATTAACCCTTATTATAATGGTAATTAATCGCAATTTCTTTATAAACGGATTCAAAGGGCTTTTGCACAAATCTCCCAATATGGACACTTTAGTTGCTCTCGGCTCAGGTGCATCCTTTGTATATAGTGCTTATATGCTTGTAAGAATGTTTGCAGATGTGTCAAATGCTCATCATTATTTACACGAGTTTTATTTTGAATCTGCGGCAATGATTTTAACGCTCATTACAGTTGGCAAAATGCTTGAAGCACGGTCAAAAGGCAAGACAACAGATGCCCTTAAATCCTTAATGAAATTAGCGCCAAAAACTGCTATAATTTTAATTAATGGTGTTGAAACAGAAGTGCCCATTGAACAAGTCAAAAAAGGTGACATTTTTGTAGTCCGCCCCGGTGAACAAATTTCAGTTGATGGTGTAATATTAGATGGTCATACTGCAGTTGACGAGTCCGCACTTACAGGAGAAAGCATTCCTGTTGATAAATCTGTAGGGGACAGAGTTTCAGGCGGTACAATAAATCAGTCGGGATTTATTAAGTGCGAAGCATTACGCGTAGGAGAAGATACAACTCTTTCGCAGATTATCAAAATGGTAAGTGATGCCGCCGCAACAAAAGCACCAATCGCAAAAATTGCCGATAAAGTTTCAGGTATATTTGTGCCGGTTGTAATCACAATAGCAGTTATTACAGTTGTTGGTTGGATGCTTGCGGGACAAACTGTTGGTTATGCACTTGCTCGCGGTATTTCAGTACTTGTAATCAGTTGCCCTTGTGCCTTAGGGCTTGCAACACCGGTTGCAATTATGGTTGGTAATGGTGTGGGCGCTAAAAATGGTATTCTTTTCAAAACGGCAGTTTCACTTGAAGAAACAGGCAGAGTGAATACAGTAGTCCTTGATAAAACAGGTACAATTACTGAGGGCAAACCAAAAGTAACCGATATAATTCCAATAAATATAACAGAAGAACAACTTTTAAATTTTGCTTATTCACTTGAAATAAAAAGTGAGCATCCATTAGCAAAAGCAATTATTGAAAAGGGTAATGAATTAAATATCAACCCAACTGAAATGGAGAATTTCAAAGCCCTTTCAGGCAATGGCGTAACCGCAGAATTAAAAGGCAAAACCATTTATGGTGGTAGCATTAAATTCATAAGCGAAAAAATCGAAATAAATAACAAAACAATCAAACTTGCTGAATCTCTTGCAGAAAACGGCAAAACCCCACTTCTTTTCAGTATAGATAACACTCTTCTTGGAATAATAGCAGTAGCCGATATTGTTAAAGAAGATAGCCCAAAAGCCATTAAAGAATTGCAGAATATGGGAATTCGCGTTGTTATGCTTACGGGAGATAACGAAAAAACTGCCAATGCAATAGGTGCATTAGCAGGTGTTGACGAGATTATTGCAGGGGTGCTCCCTGATGGTAAAGAAAAGGTAATTCGCACTCTTAAAGATAAAGGCAAGGTTATGATGGTAGGCGACGGAATTAATGATGCCCCTGCATTAACCAGAGCCGATATGGGTGTTGCAATAGGGGCCGGTACAGATGTTGCAATTGACTCTGCTGATATTGTTCTTATGAATAGTAAACTTTCAGATGTCCCTGCCGCAATTCGTTTAAGTAGAGCAACACTTAAAAACATTCACGAAAATCTTTTCTGGGCATTTTTCTATAATGTAATCGGAATCCCACTTGCTGCAGGTCTGTTTATAAATCTTTTCGGTTGGGAGTTAAACCCAATGTTTGGTGCGGCGGCTATGAGTTTATCATCATTCTGTGTTGTTTCAAATGCTTTGCGATTGAATTTCAAAGATATTCACAACAGTAAAAGAGATAAAAAAATAAAGTTCAGATATAAGGAGAAAAAAGTTATGCAGATTACAATGAAAATTGAAGGTATGATGTGCCCACACTGTGAAGCCCACGTTAAAAAAGCACTTGAAGGTGTGGCAGAAGTAAGAGAAGCAATTGTAAACCATAAAGATGGCACAGCAATTGTTACTCTTGACGCCGACGCAGCCCCTGTAACTCTCAAAAAAGCAGTTGAAGAGCAGGGATACAAAGTAATTGAATAAGTGCAAACTTGATTCTTTTTCCGCAAAACTTCGTGGATTTCGGCTCGCGGTATACCTGATACAGCTTCGCCTCTGCCACATTGCCTTACGAAAAAATAATTCAAGTTTAAGTTGATTTTGTAGGGACGTCGACTCGGCGTCCTTTTTCTTTACGCAACAAATCATTGCTTGACAAAAAACATTTTTTGTGCAATTATAGAATTGTAATAAGAATTTTATTATTACAAAATTTAATATAAGAGGTGACACAATATGACAAAAAAAGAATACTTTAAATATTTCTTTTCAAACAGTTTTTGGGGCTTTTGGGGTTGGTGCATTTTCAATTTAATTTTTGCAATTACATATTTTATTACCATAGAATATGCACGCGAATTAACTTTTGAGTTCGCACCTAGTGGACCCGATTTTCACGAGTGCTTGATTCCGTACACTATAATTTATATTGTGGCACTTATTCCGTCATTTCTAATAGGTTTCTTTTGGGTGAATAAAACAGGTAATCCCATATCTGATTTTGTTTCTTTGTTGCCAATAAGATTTTTAACAGTAGTTTTTTCTTTAGGTATGGCAAGTTATCACAATTACCATGTTTTTGCCAACTTTTCTGTTGCCACGCTTGACACGATGATGAATATGGTTAATGAATACCGATTATATGCCTATAATGACTGGGATTATAAGCATTTTGATACCGACCCTATATGCTATTATCTCATAAGTATAGTTCCATTTGTTGTAACATTTATCGGTTTTCAATTTGGCAAAAGGAGAAGAAAGAATGAAAAATAAAGCATATAAGTTTTTTTCTGTTGTAAGTCTGATTATTCCTATTCTTTATTGTGTTGCAAACTTGCTTACAATTTTATTGCTAAATATGCCGATATCAGAAAATGATATTGCATTAGGTATTGTAGGTTCAGTTTTTTCTCTTGACGTAGTTACATGGCATATTTACGGAATATTTGCAATAGCAACTCTTATAATAAAGTATCTCAAAGATAACAAATATAACGCAAATACAATCCTTCATGCAATATTTATGGTAGTCAGTTTTGCTGAGATTTACTATATTATTACAAGAGCTTTTTAAAAAAAGTAGGAGGACGTCAATTAGGCGTCCTTTTTCTTTACGCAACAAATCATTGCTTGACAAAACACATTTTTTGTGCAATTATAAAATTATAATAAAGAATTTATTATTAGCAAAATTTAGATAAGAGGTGACACAATATGACAAAAAAAGAATCCTTAAAAAGTTTTGTTACAAATGGTTTTTTGGGATTTGGTAGTTGGTTTATTTTTAATTTTCTGTCTTTAGGCATATATTTTTTTAATGAACTAATTGTAAATATATTAGATTATGAAACAATTAACTCATCACTTTTCATATTTTTAATTCTTTACTTTATAGTTTATATTGGGACACTCTTACCATCTTTCCATTTGGGCTTTGCCTTTGTAAAAAAAACAGGAAATTCAATATTAGATTTTGTTTCATTATTTTCAATAAGACTTTTAACAATAATTCTATATGTATGGCTGATAGATTATCATAACTCTATTATCTTTTCAAATTTTTCTCTTGCTACACTCGATAATTTACTTGTTTTTGCTGATAATAATTATTTTTTGTTTTTTGACTCTGAATGGCTTTACCTTTTGAATTTAGTTCCATTTGTTGTAACATTTATCGGCTTCCAAATTGGCAAAAAGAGAAGAAAAGATAAACAAGAAGAAATAAAAGAATAAAAAAATAAACCGAACAGATTAATTTCTGTTCGGTCTTTTTATTGTGCTTATTTAATTTCATTAACATCATAAGGTGTTCGCTGATACACAAAGTAGTTAAGCCAATTTTGGAACAATAAACTACCTGCGCCACGCCAAGTAAGTGGAGGGGTCAAGCGTGTATCGTCATTAGGGAAATAGTTGTATGGGATTTTAATGTCTAATCCCTTATGTAAATCCCTGAAATACTCGCGAGCAAGAGTGTCGCTATCATATTCACTATGACCTGTGCAGTAGAAATTTCTACACTCCATATCAGCAACAAGATGCACACCTGAAATATCTGAATAAGAAAGAATTTGCAAGTCTTTAACTAACGCTATATCTTCTTTCTTTGTTTCTGTGTGACGGGAGTGTGGCACATAGTATAAATCACTGAAACCGCGAAGTAACGGATGATACATATCAAGTGGCTTGTGTGGGAATATACCAAACATCTTTTCAGGAAGTTTATATTTTGGAATACCATAGTGGTAATAAAGAGCTGCCTGAGCACCCCAACAAATGTGGAATGAAGAATAAACATGGCTCTTTGCCCAATCAAAGATTTTGCAAAGTTCTTCCCAATAGTCAACCTCTTCAAAAGGCATCATTTCAACAGGAGCACCAGTAACTATCATACCATCGAATTTTTCGTCTTTGATGTCGTCAAAAGTCTTATAGAATTTAAGCATATGCTCTTTGCTTGTGTTTTTACTTTCGTGGCTTGCAACCTATAAAAGTTCAATTTCAACCTGCAAAGGCGAGTTGCTGAGAAGTCGTAAAATCTGAGTTTCAGTTTCAATTTTTGTAGGCATTAAGTTAAGAAGAATAATTTTAAGCGGACGAATGTCCTGAATGCTCGCTCTTTGTTCTGTCATAACGAAAATATTCTCTAATTCAAGATTATGTCTTGCAGGTAATTGGTCATCAATTTTAATAGGCATTATCGTCCACCTCAATTCTTTTTAATATTTATGCAATGCACGATTTAGTATTCTATCACAATAAAAAATAAATGTCAATTTTATATATTTACTTTATATTCAATATCCATCCATTCATGTTTTGCGAAATTGCGGACACGAATTAAAATCTCATTTTCATAAACTTCAACCTGAAGTCCTGTGCCGTTGTGTTGAATATCGGCATCTCCAATATCATTGTCAACACCGAATCCTGCAACATTTATAAAGGTAACATTATCGTCGAAAATTACTTCTCGTTTGTCGTCATAAAATCCCATGTGCAAATGCCCTGAAAAATAAAGGATTTTAGTTTGTGCGTTTTTGAGAATTTCGTAAACACGGTCGCTGTCTTCCCCAATATGACCTTCGCTCCACACATCTGCCCATGTGTTGTTAAGAGGGTAGTGGTTGAATAAAAACACGGTTTTACCGTTATCTTCTGCGGATTTCAACTCGTTTTCAAGCCAAATTAACTGTGTGTCAGAAAGGTCTTCTTGTATTCCTGCATCAGATTTCGAGCCCAATACAATCAACTGATATTTATCGTGAATATTCACGCTGTAATAAACACTATCGTCATACTGTGTTTTACTGTATTCATTTTCATATTTGAAAAATCGGTCGCGCAAATCTTCATATTCGCCAACGTTATAATCACTTGGGCAAAGGTCGTGATTGCCTGTAACCATATATGTATCGATAGTGTTGTACTTGTCAAGAATACTGTAAAAAGCACTTAACTCCACAACCTGACCGTTCATTGTGTTGTCGCCAAGAAATACAATGAAATCATTTGATTTGTTAGCGTTTATATCGCGTATTCCCTCGCCGAAAAGATTAAAACGCTCTTCATTATTACCCTCAAGATGCACATCAGAAAGCACGGTAAAGGTAAGTTTTGCATTTTCTTCATATGTAGAGTAAGATGCAATTTCACTTGCAGGAGAATAAATAAAAAGCGCAAGAATAAATGCTATTAACTTGTAAAACCAAATCATAAATCCACACCCTTATATTTACCGTAAGTATACAAGATTGAGTTTTTAAGCATATCAGGATTTATATTAGTTCCCTTGAAACAACTTATAAAGTATTTAGATTGTTTATTATTCATTTTATAGAATTCGAGCTCTATGCTTTTTCCCTGTGAATGTTTTATTCCTCGTGTCATTCCACTATATATATCTTGAATACTAATTTGTAATTCATCAATTTCAGACCAATAAATTGTTTTTGTGCCACCAATGGACTTGTGTTGCAATTTCTCGTCATCAACCAATATATGTGCTGAATGAGAACCAATAATAAAAATTATTGCGAAAATCAAGAAAACACCTACACAAACAAGTATGTCTTTATTGGTAATGTTATTAAATCCTTGTCGTATAACAAATAAAGCTAAAACAGCAATAAATCCACCAAGCATTGCAAACACAAATAGCTTTTCAAGTATTACAATTGGAGTAAATAATTTGATTTTTACTGGTAACAAATATTTGTTTCCATCGTTGGCATATTCTCTCATTTTCTCAGACCTCTTATAATATCTCCGCCAAAATTGCATTTGACATTAAAAAACCTTTTCTTGTCATTGCTAAACCGTTTTCATTTTTAAGCATATACCCATTATCAATAAAAACTTGTGATTTTTCATATATTTCTTTTGGGATTTTGTGCCCAAAACGCTCTAAAACTTTGTTTTCGTTTAAGCCCTCAACCAAACGAAGATTCAGCATTGCATATTCTGTGAAATCTCCACCCAAACCGTCGCCAATAGGGGAGTTGCCATTCATAAATGACTCAAAATCACGGTCGTAATAAAAACGCTTACCGTCTAAAAATGAATGTGCAGAAGGGCCGAGACCTAAATACTCTTCACAATGCCAATATTTAAGATTATGACGACTTTCAAAACCTTGCTTTGCAAAATTGGAAATCTCATACTGCATAATTCCTTGATTTTCAAGAGTTTCGCACATCTGTAAATACAAATTTGCTGTCAAATCATCATCAGGGAAGTTGTATTTGCTTTGATTTTTATAAAAGTGAGTGTTTTCTTCAAGCTTAAGCATATATACGCTTATGTGCGGCACACCAAGTGAAACACAAAAATCAAGAGTTTCTTGAAGTGATTTTTCAGTTTGCTCTGGAATACCAAGCATAACATCAAGTGTGACATTCTTAAAACCTACTTTTTGAGTAGTTTTAACGGCATTTTCAACTTGATTTCTATTAGAAAGTCTGCCAAGAATTCGTCTTTCATTATCAATTGCAGATTGCAAACCGAAAGAAAGTCTGTTAACACCACAATCATGCAAAATCTTGAAAAAATCTTCGTCTAATCCGTAAGGATTACACTCAACTGTGATTTCTGCACTACCTGTTAAAAAGGGACTACAAGTATTCACAAGAGTTGCAAGATTTTTTGCACCTAAAACTGATGGAGTTCCGCCACCAATGTAAAGTGTATCGCCTTTACATTGTAAAGTAGAAACACTTGAGACAATTCTGTCTTTTAAAACTTGTGTGTACTCGTCTTTTTGTGTATCTTTGCCCGAAAAAGAGTAAAAATCACAGTATGGGCATTTTGACTTGCAAAAGGGAATGTGTAAATAAAGTCCTATGTTTTTCATACTTTTATGTAAGAGATTGTATGACCGCAAGATTTCACATATTTCACAAGGTCATCGAATTTTAAGAATACAGTTGCGGTATTGTCATTAGGATGGCAACCAACAATGTCTTCTTTCTTCAAATCTGCGTCAAAATAGATTTCAAGCTCTTTTTCTGTGTCATAAATAACACCGAAAGGAGAAACAGACCCTTTTTCAACTTTAAGGTATTTATCTAATCTTTCATCAGATGCAAAACTTAATTTTGTTGAGTCAATTTCCGCACGGATTAACTGTAAATTCGCTCTTTTGTCACCGTGAAGAACAACAAGCATATTGCGAGTACCCTTAACATCACGAAGAACAAGATTTTTTGGAATATGACCATTTTCGGTAAGATGATATTCCTCAATTTCTTCCATAGTGAATGCAGCAGGGTGCTCTACTTTTTTATATTCAATTTGTAATTCTGCTAATTTTTCAAAAATTTCTTTATTCATCATCAAGCTTAAGCACAGCCATAAATGCCTCTTGTGGAACTTCAACAGTACCGAAGTGGCGCATGCGCTTTTTACCTTCTTTCTGTTTTTCAAGCAATTTCTTTTTACGTGTAATGTCACCACCGTAACATTTCGCAAGAACATCTTTTCGCATTGCTTTAACTGTTTCGCGGGCAATAACCTTACCGCCTATAGCCATCTGAATTGGAATTTCAAACATCTGACGTGGAATATTATCTTTAAGTTTTTCTGCAATTCTTCTTGCTTTTGCATATGCTTTTTCGCTATGAATCATAAATGAAAGAGCATCAATAATGTCGCCATTGAGAAGAACGTCAAGTTTAATGATGCTTGAACGCTGATAATCACTCATTTCATAGTCGAAAGATGCATAACCACGAGTACGAGATTTAAGCACATCAAAGAAGTCGTAAATAATTTCGTTAAGTGGCAAAATGTAGTGTAAATCCACACGGTCGGAAGCCAAGTGTGTAGTGTTCATATAAACACCGCGTCTGTCCTGACAAAGATTCATAATAGCACCAATGTATTCAGGTGGAGCATAAATGTGTGCCTCAACTGTTGGCTCTTCGCAGTAGTCAATAACTGCAGGGTCAGGGTAGTGGCTTGGGTTATCAATTTCAATAACTTCTCCATTTGTAAGATGCACTTTGTAGATAACACTTGGAATTGTTGTAACAAGGTCAAGGTTGTATTCACGCTCAAGGCGTTCCTGAATAATTTCAAGGTGCAAAAGACCTAAGAAACCACAACGGAAACCAAAACCGAGAGCGCCTGATGTTTCTGGCTCGAAAGAAAGAGCAGCATCGTTTAACTGCAATTTTTCAAGTGCTTCACGAAGATTTTCATAGTCCGCACCATCGGCAGGATAAACACCACAGAAAACCATAGGGTTAACTTTTCTGTAACCCGCTAATGCCTCACTTGCAGGATTTTCAGCGGTTGTAACTGTGTCGCCTACGCGAGCATCACTAACAGTTTTGATTGATGCGGTAATATAACCAACTTCGCCAGATGTCAACTCTTTTTGTGGCTCCATAGCATTTGGTCGCATATAACCAACTTCAACAACATTGAACTCCGCACCTGTTGCCATCATTCGCATTGTGTCGCCGGGTTTGATTTTACCGTCCATAATTCGAACATAGACAATAACACCTTTGTAGCTATCGTAAACTGAGTCAAATACAAGAGCACGAAGTGGTTTATCGTCGTTGTTTTCAGGTGGTGGCACAAGAGAAACAATACTTTCAAGCACCTGTTCAATATTTTGACCTGTCTTTGCAGAAACTCGTGGTGCTTCGTCGCAAGGAAGACCAATTACTTCTTCAACTTCATTTGCAACTCTGTCAGGGTCAGCAGCAGGAAGGTCAATTTTGTTGATTACTGGAACAAGCTCTAAATCATGGTCAAGTGCCAAATATGTATTAGCAAGTGTCTGTGCTTCAACACCTTGTGAAGCGTCGATAATAAGCACTGCACCTTCACAAGCTGCAAGTGAACGTGAAACCTCATAGTTAAAGTCAACATGACCTGGAGTGTCAATAAGATTAAGCTCATAAGTTTCACCATCTTGTGCTTTATAGTCAAGTTTAACTGCATGTGCCTTAATTGTGATACCACGCTCACGCTCAAGGTCCATATTATCAAGCAATTGCTCTGTCATATCACGTTTTGCAACAGTTTCAGTAAGCTCTAAAAGTCGGTCTGCAAGCGTACTTTTACCGTGGTCAATGTGAGCAATAATTGAAAAATTTCGAATGTTTTGTTTCTTCATATATTAACCTCATAAAATGAATTATATATTATTTCTGAATCCGTTGCCGAGAATCTGCTTTGACTGTGTAACAATGAAAAAAGCATTTTCGTCGGTGGATTTTATTTTTTTGATTAGTTTGTGTGCCTGATTATCATAACAAGCACATAAAAGTACATTTTTGTCTTGTCCCGAATAACCGCCCTGCCCTTTAAGCACAGTAACACCGCGGTCAAGTTCGTGAACAATCATATTGCGGATTTCTTCGTTTTTGTCGCTGATAATCATAATCATCGCACCGCGACTTATACCATAAATAATATAGTCAAGGACTTGCGCACTTACAAAAATTGCGACAGATGCATAAAGCATTGACTCAAAATTCCCATAAACAAATCCGCCTGCAATAATTACAACCGCATCAAGAATAAAAATTGATTTTCCAAGTGATATGTGTGGGTACTTAATTTTAATAAGCTTTGCGATTATATCAACCCCGCCCGTTGTGGCGTTTCGCATAAATATAATGCCTAAAGAAATACCTGAAAGCAGTCCACCAAAAATTGAAGAAAGAAGTAAATCGTTTCTGTAAACAGGCAAAAATGCACCAATGTCAATAATTATTGATGAAATTGCGATTACAAGAAATGTGCGGAATATAAATTTTATGCCAAGTTTTTTGAATGCAATAAGAAGCAGTGGAACATTCATTATAAAAATTGCAGTTCCTATAGGGATTTCGAAAAGGTAGTTAAGGATTGTTGCAATTCCTGTAAATCCACCGTTAAGAATATTGTTGCGGGCAAGAAAACAGTTTATTCCAACAGAAAATGCTGTGCTTGCCGCTATGAATACAAGTGCATCAATTAAAAATTCCTTTGCGTTGCCTTTAAGTTTTGTCACCCTCATCAGTCCCGATTACTTTGATGACCTCATTAAGCAAAAATGCGAGACGTTCTTGTTCGTCTTTAAGATATAAATAGCCAACAAGCGCCTCAAAACCCGTTGCGTAATGATAGTCACATCCGCTCTGGTTTTTAGGTGTATGAGAGGTGTGGGCATTTCTGCCACGCTTGAAAACTTCGGTTTCTTTTTCTGTAAGCAAAGGGAGTATTGCTCTCATACCCTTGCTTTGTGCCTCTGCCTTAACCCATTTAACTGAAAGCGTATGTAACTTGCCTACGGGACGGTTTGCGTCGACTACCAGCATTTCACGAATGTATAGTGAAAATACCGCGTCGCCAACGAAAGCAAGCGTTAAGGGGCTAGTTGTATCTGCGTTTATGTTTTTACCGTATAATCTCATAATTTATGGAACATAGTCAAACTCTAAATCATAGATGCTGACTGTGTCACCCTCCTGAATTCCTTTATCAATAAGTGCCTGAATTACTCCGCGTTCCTGAATAACTCTCTGGAAATACTGAAGTGATTCATAGTCGTCAAGGTCTGTCTGGCAAAGAATTCTATAAATCCATTCTGCCTCAACAATGTAAACACCATCTTCAACGGTAATAGTAAATCCGTCGTTAGATTTGTTTGCAATAACTTCCATCGGAATTTCTTCACGCTCATACTGTTTAACAGGAGGAAGAGTGTCAAGCATGCGGGCAACTGCATTAATTACTTCCTGAGTTCCATGTTTAATAGGTGCTACCATTTCATAGTATTCGTAGCCCTTGTCTTCAATATACTTGCGGAATTCCTCTAATTGCTCGTCTTCTGCAAGGTCAATTTTATTACCAACAACAATCTGTGGACATTTTGAAAGCTCAGGATTGAATTTTTCTAACTCTGCATTGATTGCTTCAAAATCTTCAATAGGATTTCTACCTTCACTACCTGCAACGTCAACAATGTGAACAAGCATTCTGCAACGCTCAACGTGGCGAAGGAACTCGTGACCTAAACCAATACCCTCAGCGGCACCTTCAATAAGACCCGGAATATCTGCCATAACAAAGCTCTTTTCAGGACCCATCGAAACAACACCCAGAACAGGAATAATTGTTGTGAAATGATAATCACCAACAAGTGGCTTTGCCTGACTTACAACTGAAATGAAAGAAGATTTACCAACATTAGGGAATCCTAAAAGACCAACGTCTGCAATAAGTTTAAGTTCAAGTGAAACTTCCCATTCTTCACCGGGAGCACCGTTTTTAGCGAATTTAGGAGTTTGACGTGTAGATGTTGCAAAGTGTGAGTTGCCCCAACCACCACGGCCACCTTTGGCACCGATAAACTCGTCGTCAGTTGACATATCTGCCATAATGGCACCACTCTCAACTTCGCGAATAATAGTGCCACGAGGTACTTTGATAATTAAATCTTTACCTCGTTTACCGCTACGCTTACCACCGCTACCGTTAGCACCTGTTTCTGCTTTGTATTTTCTCTTGTAACGGAAATCGGCAAGAGTAGAAAGATTGTCATCAACCTTGAAAACAATATTACCACCGCGACCACCGTCACCGCCGTCAGGGCCACCTGCATTTATATATTTTTCGCGATGAAAAGCAACCGCACCGTTACCGCCATCGCCGGCTTTAATTTTGATTTTTGCAATATCAACAAACATAATTTTACCTCTTAAGTAATACAATTATATATAAATTCCCATTATCTTTAATATTCTACACTATTTTTATAAAATAATAAATACTTATTTGAATATTTTTTTACATTTTTGTTCGGTTTTTATATGAACATTTATCCGAACAAACGAACAAAAAATAAATTTTTTCTTAATTTATATATTTTATGTGAAAAAATACAGAAAATCGCACATTTTGTGCAAAAAATATTGACAACCACAATATATTGTGTTAATATGTAGGCGCAAAAGGAAAATAGTGCAAAAATATTAAAATTCATGTCCATAAAAACGGACTGAAAATATAAAATTTTACGAACATTTGTATTGACTTTTGAAAAAATTAGTCTATAATATGACTTGTAAAGAACATTTGTTCAAGTTTGTTCGGTATCGAACAGAACATATCGGAGGTAGATTTTATGTCAACAACATTTGCAATTACAACTTTTATAGAATTAGCAGTAGCAGGTCTCTTAATTTATGGCTTTATGCACGAAGATAAAGTTATCGCTTTTGAACAAGCAATCAAGAGAATTATAGTAGGTAACATTCGTCGTGCAATCAGAATTCATAATCATAAAAAGGCGGTGGCTCGTGGCGAACATCTTCGCTTACACACATCTGCAAAAACTGTTCAAGTTACAAACACAACAGTAGCATAATTTGAATTATATCGTGATTTTTGTCATGTTTTAATTTCCTTTCTTTCACACTTATGAAAAATCCCCAAGGGTCATTCCTTGGGGATTTTTCTATTCTGCAGTATATTCTCTTACTCTTAATGGTATCTGGATTTCTTCACAAAGCTTTTTACAATCTTCAATATCTTCTTTGCTGATTACATCAACAACAGTGAGAATTGTTTTTATACCGTATTCTTTACATTCTTTTGCAAATTTAAGCATCGCATCAAATGATTTTTCGCCGAATGACGGTTTTGTAACCTCGTTGTATTTTTCTTTTGTGGGTGCATTCAAACTGATTGAAACAGAGTCGATTACTTCACAAATTTCTTTTGCGGTTTCTCGCTTGTTGATTAAATCAGAAAGGCCGTTTGTGTTGAGACGAATGTTGATTCCCTTGCTCTTCAAATGCTTGCATGCCTCAATCATGTTGTCAAGTGCACAAGTCGGCTCGCCATAACCACAAATAATAATTGAATTGTTGTATTTTTCAAAGTCGAATTTGTCAATTTCACTTTTGATTTCATCGATTGTAGGGCTATGCTCAAACCATAAAGTTGTCGCTTCGCCAACGCTATCTCCGTTATTTCTAATACAGAAAGTGCATCTGCAGGGGCAAGCGTTTGTAATATTTAAGTACGCCTGATTTCCGTAAGTATAAACAATATCAGTCATTTTTAAACTCCTTTAGAGATTTTTGATTTAAGATTTATTTTATCAGTTGCTTTTGCAATAATTAAAAACAAAAACCCGCTCGCAACTGCTTGTATAGTATTGCCGATTAGAGAAAGTGTTGCCGATGCAACCGAATACAAAATACATTCTGCAATAAAGTACCCGAGAATTGAGATAATACCCGAAATTATAGGCATCAATGCGGTTTTCTTGTTTAATATTTTGTGTGATTTGTTATTCTTGCAAGTGATTGCAAAAGGTAGAGCAATCAACATTTTTATAATTGCCGTAGGAATTGCCCAAATAGCAAACCCACCAAGAATATCTGCCAATGCACCACCAAGAGCACCTGCAATAAGGCAATAGGGGAATGGCAAAATGCAAGCAGAAAGATAAATAAAGCAATCACCAAAATGAATGTACCCTTCGCCAAGTCCTGTTGAAAACTTAACAAGCATTGTTGAAAATAGAATGATTGCGCTAAATACGGCAGTATATGTTTTTATAAACAGTGATTCCTTTTTTGTCATTGATAATCATCTCCAGATGTTTTTGAAAATGTACTCCTTGTGGCTCATAATCGAGTGTTGTTGGAGTATCCATTATTGAGCAATAAATAAAATTTGTAGCCAAAGAAACAGCGTCAGAAACGTCCATTCCTTTGGTAACGCCACCACATACAACACTTGCAAAAATGTCGCCTGTACCTGAATAACTACCATTCAGAAGTTTGTGATTCGTGGTGTGCATTCGTTCATTTTCAATGGTTAAAGTTTTAATTTTGCCGTTGTGCTTTATGCCGGTAACTATTACAGTTTTTGTTGTGTCGCTTAAAAGCGAGTGTGCAAGAGCTTCGATTTTATCATAATTTTCTTCTTTACTAATTTCGTTGTAATCTGCATCGCAAAGAATACATAATTCCGTAAGATTTGGTGTGATGATGTTTGCTTTTTTCGTAAGCATTTTTACCTTTGCACAAAGTGCTTCGTCATAAGTGTCATAAAGAATTCCATCGTCTGCCATAACAGGGTCAACAAAAACAAGTGAATTTTTACCAAAATGGTTAATAAAATCAAGAATAATATCAACTTGTTTTTCACTACCAATATACCCTGTTGAAATAGCGTCAAACTGAACATTTTGTTTTTTCCACACATCAATATATGGGGTTAAATGAGGGGTAAAATCAACAGAGTAAAAATCGTTAAACCCTGTCTGATTTGAAAGGATTGCAGTAGGTATGGGGTTGCACTCAACACCCATAGCAGAAAGGATTGGAAGTGCTACCGAAAGTGAGCATTTGCCGAATCCTGAAAGGTCATTTATAACTGCTACTCTTTTCATCATTTTCACCCCTTGATTTATTGATTTTATGGGTATATAATAATACAAAAGTGTCTTTAATAAAATATACAAATTCTAGAATTTTTAAGGGGACAGTTTGCTGTGAAAAATCGAAAATTATATATGCAGATTTATGATTATTATAAAAATTTAATAGAGGATGGAAAACTTACAGAAGGTATGAAATTACCGTCAATTCGTCGTTGTGCAGAAGAGAGAAATGTGAGCAAAACTACTGTCGAATCTGCATTTATGTGTCTTTGTGATGACGGCTACATAATGCCTAAAAGTCAAAGTGGTTATTATGTGTCGAAAAGAGGCGGAAACCCAAAAACACTAACCGTAAAAGAACCACAAAAAGACCAAGAGAATGATATTATTTATGACTTTTCATCATCAGGTGTTGATAGTGAAAGTTTTAATATGGATATATGGCGTCGCTACGTAAAAAGTGCTTTGCGACAGACTGAAAAATTACTTTTTTATGGTGAGCCACAAGGCGAAAGTGAACTTCGTAGTGAAATTGCAAAATATGTGCAAGAAAGCAGAAACTGTGTTTGTAATGAAGAAAATATTATAATCGGTGCAGGGGTGCAAGCACTTCTTAATATTCTTTGTCCGTTGATTAAAAATCGCAAATCTGTGTGTTTCGATGATGAAAATTATAAGCAGGGTATGGCGATTTTTAAGGACTATGGTTATAAAGTTTCATCAAAAGAAAAGAGCAGTATTCTTTATGTTTCACCGTCATATTCAAGTAAAACGGGAGATACGATGAATGTGCAAGAAAGATTTGCACTTGTAGAGTTTGCGAGAAAAAACAATAAACTGATTATTGAAGACGACTATGGTAGTGAATTTCGTTATTTTAATCGCCCAACTCCATCTTTACAAGGTCTTGATGGTGGTGAAAATGTGGTTTATCTTGGCACTTTTTCAAAGCTTCTATTGCCATCAATCCGAATAAGTTTTATGATTTTGCCTGATAGCTTTTTAAGTGAATACAAGAGAAAACGTGAACTTTACAATCAAACGGTTTCGAAGGTTGACCAGATAGCACTTTGTAGTTATATTCGTGATGGGCACTTAAATTCTCAGATTAGAAAATCGCGAAAATTATATATGCAGAAATCGAGAATTCTTAGTGATTTATTGTTACAGAAATTCGGTAAAAAAATAAGAATTATCAAGTCGGATTCACCGCTTTATGTGCGTTGTGTTTTTGATTTGGGATTATCGACAGAAGAAGTTGTTAAACGACTTCTTAAAAATAGAATTTCAGTAATTAATTCGGGTGAGTGCGGTGAGGTGGTTTTGTCAGTGTCATCTGTTTCTATAACTTCACTTGATAAAGCCACAGATACAATGAAAACTTTGTTAGATGTTTGTCAATAATCACAAAAATTTGACCCTATATATAATAAAAAATAATAATACTAATTAAATATGTGAAAAAACAAAAAAATGAATAGACATTCTCTTGAAAGTCTGTTATAATTTTAACATACACGATTATAATGAATTATTGTGTGTTTGTGGCAGATTTCGTCACATAAAAAAGTATTAAGAGTGGTATAATTTTTACCGTTATTTTAAAAGGAGGAAACCTAAAATGCTCAAAAAAATCAGTTCCATTCCATTTAAGGGAACAAAGGAACAAGAAGAACAGCTTATGGCTGTTATTGAAGCAAATAAGGACGATAAAAGTATGCTTATGCATGTAATGCAAGAAGCACAAGGTATTTACGGATATCTTCCTTATGAGGTTCAGGTAATGATTGCAGAGGGTATGGATGTTTCGCTTGAAAAAGTTTATGGCGTATCAACCTTCTATGCACAGTTCTCACTTTCACCAAAGGGTGAATATAACATTTCAGTTTGTCTTGGTACAGCTTGTTATGTTAAAGGTGCACAAGACCTTGTTGACAGAATTTCAGAAAAACTTGGTATCGGTCCTGACGAATGTACTGCAGATGGCAAATTCTCACTTGAAGCTTGTCGTTGTATCGGTGCTTGCGGACTTGCTCCTGTTCTTACAGTTAATGACGAAGTTTACGGTAAGCTCACAGGTGACGATATCCCAGGTATTCTTGAAAAATATATGGCATAATGAGAGAACTATCTCTAAATATTTTAGATATTGCCCAGAATTCAATAACTGCTAATGCATCACTCATTACTGTTGAGATTACAGAGAATACTGTGGAGCATACATTGCTTATCGGTATTTATGATAACGGCAAGGGTATGAGTGAAGAGCAAGTGAAAAGTGTAATTGACCCGTTCTTTACAACAAGAACAACAAGAAAAGTTGGGATGGGTATTCCGCTTTTCAAAATGGCGGCAGAGCAGACGGGTGGCGGTCTTGAAATAAAGTCGGAATTGGGTGTTGGTACTGAAATTCGTGCAACCTTCAAGACAGATAGTGTTGACTTCACACCACTTGGTGATGTGGCATCAACAATACAGATGTTAATTACAATGAATACTGACCGCGACTTTGTTTATAAACATAAAGTTGATGATAAAGAATTCGTTTGTGATACCCGAGAATTAAAGGCGATATTAGGTGATGTTCCGCTTGATACTTATGAAGTTTCACAGTGGATACTTGAATTTATTAAAGAAAACACGGAGGTGCTCTATAAATGAAAACTCTTGCAGAACTTATGGCTATTAAAGAAGCAACAATGCAGAAGATGACTGTTCGTGAAGATACAGGTGACGATGCTATTCGTATCGTTGTTGGTATGGCTACTTGCGGTATTGCAGCAGGTGCTCGTCCTGTTCTTAATGCATTCGTTGATGAAGTTGCAAAAAGAAATCTTAAAGGGGTTACAGTTTCACAGACAGGTTGTATCGGTATGTGCCAGTATGAACCAATTGTTGAAGTAATCCAACCAGGTAAAGAAAAAGTAACTTACGTAAAAATGACAGCTGATAAAGTAGCAAAGGTAGTTAATGACCACATCGTTAACGGTAATCCTGTTGCAGAATATACAGTCAGCGCTATTAAATAAGGAGGAAACATAATGTATCGTTCACACGTACTTGTTTGCGGCGGTACCGGTTGTACCTCTTCAAACAGCGCAGCAATTATTGAGGCACTTGAAACTCAAATTGCTGAAAAAGGACTTAGCGAAGAAATCAAAGTTATTAGAACAGGTTGTTTTGGTCTTTGTGCTCTTGGCCCAATTATGATTGTTTACCCAGAAGGCAGTTTCTATTCACAGGTTAAAGTTGAAGATATTCCTGAAATCGTTGAAGAACACCTTCTTAAAGGTAGAATTGTTACTCGTCTTCTTTATGATGAAACAGTAACACCAGATGAAATCAAATCTCTTAATGACACAACATTCTATGCAAAGCAAGAGCGTGTTGCTCTTCGTAACTGTGGTGTTATTGACCCTGAAAACATTGATGAGTACATAGCTTATGATGGTTATCAGGCACTTGCAAAGTGTCTTACAGAGTACACACCAGAACAGGTTATTCAGGTAGTTAAAGACTCTGGTCTTCGTGGCCGTGGCGGCGGTGGATTCCCAACAGGTCTTAAATGGAGTTTCACAGCTGCTAATGCTGCTGACCAGAAATACGTTGTATGTAATGCTGACGAAGGTGACCCAGGTGCATTCATGGACCGTTCAGTTCTTGAAGGTGACCCACACTGCATTATTGAAGCTATGGCTATCTGTGGTTATGCAACAGGTGCTACAGAAGGTTATGTTTACGTTCGTGCAGAGTACCCAATTGCAGTTAACCGTCTTCAGATTGCTATTGACCAGGCAAAAGAATATGGTCTTTTAGGTAAAAATATTTTTGATTCAGGTTTCGACTTTGACCTTCACATCCGTCTTGGTGCTGGTGCTTTCGTCTGTGGTGAAGAAACAGCTCTTATGACATCAATCGAAGGTAACCGTGGTGAGCCAAGACCTCGTCCTCCATACCCAGCAGTTAAAGGTCTTTTCGGCAAACCAACAACAGAAAATAACGTTGAAACATTTGCAAATATTCCACAGATTATTCTCAAGGGTGCAGATTGGTTCGCATCAATGGGTACAGAAAAATCAAAGGGTACAAAGGTATTTGCTCTCGGTGGTAAAATCAACAACACAGGTCTTGTTGAAGTTCCAATGGGTACAACACTTCGTGAAGTTATCGACGAAATCGGTGGCGGTATTCCAAACGGAAAGAAATTCAAGGCAGCTCAGACAGGTGGTCCTTCAGGTGGTTGTATTCCAGCATCTCTTATGGACACACCAATTGACTACGACAACCTTACAGCAATCGGTTGTATGATGGGTTCAGGTGGACTTATCGTTATGGACGAAGACAACTGTATGGTTGACATTGCTAAGTTCTTCCTTGACTTTACAGTTGACGAATCTTGCGGTAAATGTACACCTTGCCGTGTAGGTACAAAACGTCTTCGTGAAATGCTCGAAAAGATTACTGACGGTAAAGCAACACTTGAAGACCTTGATAAGCTTGAAGAACTTTGCTACTACATCAAAGAAAACTCACTTTGCGGTCTTGGACAAACTGCTCCAAACCCTGTTCTTGCAACACTTAAATTCTTCCGCGAAGAATATATTGCTCACATTGTTGATAAAACTTGTCCTGCAGGTGTTTGTAAGAAACTCGTTAAATATGAAATCGTTGCTGACGCATGTAAGGGTTGTACACTTTGCTCAAGAAAGTGCCCAGTTGGTGCTATCAGCGGTACAGTTAAAAACCCACATACAATCGACACAAACAAATGTATCAAGTGCGGCGTTTGTATTGATTCTTGTAAGTTCGGCGCAATTATTAAGAAGTAAGGAGAGTGCAAAACTATGGTAAATATTAAAATTAACGACAAATCATATTCTGTACCAAAGGGTAGCACAATCCTTGAAGCTGCTCGTTATGCAGGTATAGAAATCCCTACACTTTGCTACCTTAAAGATATTAATGAAATCGGTGCTTGCCGTATCTGTATGGTAGACGTTAAGGGTGCAAGAAGTCTTGTTACTGCTTGTGTATTCCCAGTTGCAGAGGGAATGGAAATTTATACAAATACAGAAAAAGTAAGACATTCAAGAAAGATGACTCTTGAACTTATTCTTTCAACTCACGACAGAAAATGTCTTTCATGTGTACGTAGTGGAACTTGCGAACTTCAGAAACTTTGCAAGGAATTCGGCGTAGAAGATGAAGGCAGATTTGATGGCGAAATCATCAAATACAACTTTGATGATTCAGCAGCACACATGGTAAGAGACAACAATAAATGTATCGTTTGCCGTCGTTGTATTGCCGCTTGTGACCAACAGGGTATTTCAGTTATTGGTGCTAACGCTCGTGGCTTTGATACTCACGTAAGTTCTGCATTTGATAAAGACCTTGCAGATGTTTCTTGTATCTCTTGCGGTCAGTGTATTGTAAACTGCCCAACAGGTGCTATCGTTGAAAAAGATAACACAGCTGAAGTTTTTGCAGCAATTAATGACCCTGAAAAGTTTGTTATTGTTCAGACAGCTCCTTCAATCCGTGCAACACTTGGCGAAGCATTTGGTATGTCAGTGGGCACAAATGTTGAAGGAAAAATGGTTGCAGCACTTCGTCGTCTTGGCTTTGATAAGGTTTTTGATACAGACTTTGCTGCTGACCTTACAATTATGGAAGAAGCAAACGAACTTCTTGACAGAGTTCAGAATGGTGGAACTCTTCCAATGATTACATCTTGCTCACCAGGTTGGATTAACTATTGTGAGCATTATTATCCAGAACAGATTCCTCATCTTTCAACTTGTAAGTCACCTCAACAGATGTTCGGTGCAGTTATGAAAACATACTATGCTGAAAAGATGGGTATTGACCCTAAGAATATGTTTGTTGTTGGTATTATGCCTTGTACAGCTAAAAAGTTCGAAACAAAGCGTGATGACCAAGCAGCTTCAGGTTATCCTGATGTTGACGTTGCCCTTACAACAAGAGAACTTGCAAGAATGATTGAAACTGCAGGTATCTTCTTCCCACACCTTCCTGATGAAACATTTGACCAGCCATTCGGTGAAAGCACAGGTGCATCAACTATCTTTGGTGCAACAGGTGGCGTTATGGAAGCTGCTCTTCGTACAGCAGTTGAAAAACTTACAGGCGAAACACTTGAAGACGTTGACTTTACTGCAGTTCGTGGTATGGACGGCGTTAAAGAAGCAGAATACGACGTAGCAGGTAAGAAGATTAAGGTTGCTATTGCTTCTGGTACAAAGAATGCAAAAGTTCTTATGGACCAGATTAAAGCAGGTACAAGCGAATATCTCTTTATTGAGATTATGGGTTGCCCAGGCGGTTGTATCAACGGTGGTGGCCAGCCAATTCAGCACGCTGTTGTTCGTAACTTCGTTGACCTTAAGGCAAGACGTGCAGAAGCTCTTTATACTGCTGACAGAAATAATGCAGTAAGAAAATCACACGAAAACGAAGCCGTTAAGACACTCTATACAGAGTATCTTGGCAAACCAGGTAGCCATAAGGCACATGATATTCTTCACACATCTTATGTGGCAAGAAAGAAATATTAATAGTATTTAATAAAAATCGGAGAGTGCAATTTGTACTCTCCGATTTGTACATGAAAAACTTTATGAAAATAAAAGATAGTTCATTTAATATGACAACGGGTAATCCGTTAAAAAACATCTTAATATTTGCTATACCTATAATGATGTCAGGGCTTATTCAACAGGGTTATAACGTTGCCGATACTTATATTGTCGGTCGTTATATTTCTGCAAATGCACTTGCGGCGGTTGGCTCAGTAGGACCAATGAGCAGTCTTTTAATGGGACTTGCAATGGGTGTGACAGGTGGTTTTGCCATTCCTATTGCTCAGGCATTTGGTGCGGGGGACAGAAAAAGGACAAATCATTATGCGGGTAATGCAATTGCATTGACCATTATAATCAGCGTTACAATAATGTCTTTGTCGTTATTTCTTGTTAAACCGATTCTGACTTTGTTAGGCACACCTGACGAAATTTTCAGTGATGCCCGACTTTACGTGAGTATTATTTATGCAGGTGCAATTTTTACTACATTATATAATGTAATGGCTAGTATTCTTCGTGCGCTTGGTGATAGTAAAGCACCACTCAAATTTTTGGCTGTTACTGCAGTGTTGAATGTTTTTCTTAATTATTTCACTATTGCAGTTCTTGGTATGGGTGTTGATGGTGCCGCAATATCAACGGTGTTGTCACAATTGGTTTCTTGTATTCTTTGTGTGATATATATAAGGGGCAGACGAGAAATGCTCAATATCACATTTGAAGATTTCAAAATCAAGAAAGAAACTGCAGTTTTAATGCTTAAAATGGGTGTACCAATGTCGTTGCAGTTCTCAATAACAGGAATTGGTTCAATGGTGCTTCAAAGTACAATTAATACTTATGGACCAAGTGTAATGGCAGGTTTCACAATTGCGAATAAGCCGGAACTATTGGCGAATATTCCGCTTTCTGCTACAGGCGTGGCTTGTGCAACGTTTGCGGGGCAGAATTACGGTGCAGGAAAAATGGACAGAGTCCGCCAAGGTGCAAAAAGTGCAATTCTTTTTGCAGGAGGAATGTCTGTAATAATGTCTTCTGTTCTCTTTTTCTTCGGTGGCAGAATCTCACAGATTTTCGTTGATGAAGCAAACCAAGAAACTATAAATGCGGCGCATACATATCTGAAAGTAATTGCAGTTTTCTATTTTGCTCTTGCTGTATTGTTTGTTTTTAGAAATATTTTACAAGGTATAGGTAAAACTTATGTTTCAATGATTGCGGGCGTGTCCGAATTAGTGGGCAGAGTGGTCGCGGCATTGATTTTATCAAGATTATTTGGATTTTTCGGTGTTTGTCTTGCATCTCCGTTAGCGTGGATGTGTGCAGATATTCCATTACTGTTAATCTATTATATTAAAGTTGTAAAAAGACAAGACAGAAGGTGATTGGTTTCACTTCCCGTCTTGTTTTTTTATGCTATTTATTGTATTATTATAATATACTAAATAAAAACAAAGGATTTTCTATGATAAAAAGAATTATTGCATTATTACTTGTTTTTTCTTTTGTGCTCTCTTTTTCCGCGTGCAAAAGGGGAGAAGACGACTTAAGTACAACCGAAAGCACAACAGAATCCACAACCGAAAGTACAACAGAAATTACAACCGAAAGCACAACTGAATCTACAACTCAAGTACCTACAGTAAAAGTTACAATTCCTGAGGGTTATACTCTTGTGCGCATTTCGTGGCTTTTAGAAGACAAAGGTCTTTGTACATCAAAAGAATTTATTGATGCTTGTCAGAATTACAAAAAGTGGCTTGATTTAACACAGTATCCGTTTTTGAATGATTTGCAGAATGCAAAAAATGTGTGTTTTCAACTTGAGGGGTATTTCTTCCCATTAACTTATGATATTCCTGAAAATGCAACAGTGCAGGACATTATAAAAATGTTTTTGAACGGCACAAAACAAGTTTTTAACGATACATTTATGTTAAATGTGCAGAATAGTGGCTTTGACCTTCACGAAATTTTAACTCTCGCTTCTCTCATTGAAAAAGAGGCGCTTTTGCCTGAACACAGACCCATGATTTCGTCTGTTCTTCATAACAGATTGAATGAAGGTATGATGTTTCAATGCGACCCGACGGTTAAATATTGCACAGGTGTAATCCAGTTGATTTACCCTGAAAAAATTGACCATTTCAAATACTATTATAATACGTATCGTTGTAAAGGTCTTATGGCGGGTCCTATTTGTAGTCCGGGAATGGCGTCAATCAAAGCCGCTATAAATCCTGCTGATACAAATTATTTGTACTTCATTATTGGTACAGTAGAGCCATATGAGGCAAAATATTCAGAAACTTATGAAGAGCATCAGAAATTCTGGATTGAAAATAAAGACAGATTAACAGGTAAGGTGTAATTATGAACATTAAACTTGCTGACAGATTAGTTGAACTTCGAAAAGAAAATAAATTATCTCAAGAAGCACTTGCTGAAAAGTTAGGGCTTAGCCGTCAGGCAATCTCAAAATGGGAAAGAGCAGAAGCATCACCTGATACAGACAATCTTATCGCCCTTGCAGACCTTTACGGAATAACTCTTGACCAGCTTTTAGGTAATGACGAAGTCAAAACAGAGCCACAACCACAACAAGCGAAGAAAAGTTTAAGTGCAAAACAAATTAAAGGTAAAAGCAACCTTAAAAAAGCACCATTGTTATTCCTAGGTGCAATTGCGGTTTATGTAGGCGGAGGAATAATATTAGGCGCTTTTTGGTGGCTTTTAATGTGGATTTTATTCCCTATTGTATTGGGTTATACTTTTTCAGCGTTGTCAATGTGCTTTGAAGATAGAAAGTTGTTATCAATTCTTTTTTCAACTATTGCAGCAATATTTCTAGCGGTGTCACTTTACATAGCATTAGGTGTAGCATTTCACCTTTGGGGAATAGCATGGCTTATTTTCCTTGCAATTCCTGCTTATGTTTATATAAAAGTAATTAAGAAATAATATCGGGTGGGAGTTTTCTCCCACCTAATTTTTATGTGAAAATTAAGGACCCCACTCTTTCGAGTGAGGTCCTATTTTTATGCTATATGAAAACTTTTAATTAGTCTTCTTTTGGAGCATAGAGTGCCTGAAGACGAGTAAGGTGTTCATATCTTTCTTTTGCTGTTTCCTCAGCTTTTGCGAAGAGAGCTTCTGCTCTTTCTGGGAATGCACGAGAAAGTGATGAGTAACGTGCTTCGTTCATAAGGAAGTCACGGTAACTTGTCTTTGCCTCTTTGCTATCAATTGTGAATGGGTTCTTGCCCTGTGCTTTGAGAGCTGGGTTGTAACGGAACATATTCCAGTAACCGCAGTCAACAGCTTTCTTCATTTCTGCCTGGCAGTTAACCATACCACCCTTGATTGAGTGCATTTCACAAGGAGCATAAGCGATAATGATTGAAGGACCATTGTAAGCTTCAGCTTCTGTGATTGCCTTGATTGTCTGGTTGTTGTCTGCACCCATAGCAATCTGTGCTACGTAAACATAACCATAGCTCATTGCGATTTCAGCAAGACTCTTCTTAGCAATGCCTTTACCAGCAGCTGCGAACTGAGCAACCTGACCGATGTTAGATGCCTTAGATGCCTGACCACCTGTATTTGAGTAAACTTCAGTATCAAATACCATAATGTTTACATCTTCGCCAGCAGCAAGAACGTGGTCAACACCACCGAAACCGATGTCGTATGCCCAACCGTCGCCACCGAAAATCCATACAGATTTCTTTGAAAGGTATTCTTTGTTTTCAAGAATACCTTTCTTCATTTCGCAATCGCAATCGAAACCTTCAAGAGCAGCAACAAGAGCTTCTGTAGCAGCTGTGTTCTTTGCACCATCTTCAAGAGATGCAAGGTATTCGTTAGCAGCTTCAACTACATTTGCAGGAGCTTTACAGCTGTCAACTATTGCCTTAACGTCATCGATAAGACGGCTTCTGATTGCTTTCTGACCAAG
>JAGBSJ010000013.1 GCA_017631955.1 Clostridia bacterium | reverse complement strand
TGTTGGCATAATTTTTGCATCAGGTATTGGGACTTTAATGTCTTTGTTAATCTTTGGTCCGAAAAGGTCAGCAGGGAAAACTTTAAGAATGTCTGCACCATTTTCCATAGCAAGAAGTCCTTCACGAACTGTCATAATACCTGGCATCATTGGAACTCTGTAACGGTTACAAAGTTTAAGAGTTTCAATATCAAGAGCAGGGCTAACGATATATTCTGCACCTGAAAGCATAGCGATTCTTGCAGTTGCAGCATCAAGAACTGTACCTGCACCAAGAATGATTTCTTCTGTTGTATATCTTTTTGCAAGTTCTTCAATAACCTTGTCAGCGTGTGGAACTGTGAATGTAAGCTCGATTGCAGCAACGCCACCTTCAATACAAGCATCAGTAATTCTGATTGCCTGGTCAACTGTTTCTGCACGAACAACTGCTACGATTCCACAGTCCTGAATTCGGGTAATAATCTTTTCTTTATCCATAATTAATTCTCCTTATCTTTGTACGCGAGCGCCTGAGCCCTTAACAATGTTTTCAACTTCTTTAAGTGATGCCATTGATGTATCTCCCGGAGTTGTCATTGCAAGTGCGCCGTGAGCAACGCCGTAGTTAACTGCTGTCTGTGCATCTTCTGTTGTCATAAGACCGTAGATAAGACCTGATGCGAATGAGTCGCCGCCGCCAACACGGTCAAGAATTTCAAGACCTGGAAGTTCAAGACCTTTATGAACTTTACCGTCTGCATAGCAGATTGCTGACCAGTCGTTAACTGTTGCAGTTTTTACTGTACGAAGTGTTGTTGCAATAACCTTGAAGTTAGGGTAAACTTTCACAACTTCTTCGAGCATTTTGTAGTAGCCCTCAATGTTGAGTTCTTTAAGATTTTCATCGTTACCTTCAATTTCAAAACCAAGGCAAGCTGTGAAATCTTCTTCGTTACCAATCATAACGTCAATATATTTTGCAATTTCTTTATTAATTTCTTGTGCCTTTGCTTTACCACCGATATCATTCCAGAGCGATGGACGATAGTTAAGGTCATAAGAAACGATTGTGCCGTATTTTTTTGCAGTTTTAACAGCTTCGATTGCAACTTCTGCAGTTGACTCTGAAAGTGCTGCAAAAATACCGCCTGTGTGAAGCCAACGAACGCCGAGAGTACCGAAAATGTAATCCCAATCAATATCGCCTGCTTTAAGTTGTGCAACTGCTGTATTACCACGGTCAGAAACACCAACTGCGCCACGAATACCGTAGCCGCGTTCTGTGAAATTAAGACCATTACGAACAGTTCTGCCGATACCGTCATATTTTACCCACTTGATAAGTGATGTATCAACGCCACCCTGAAGAATAAAGTCTTCTAAAAGACGACCAACTTCGTTATCTGCAAATGCAGTTACAACTGCAGTTTTCATACCGAAACAACGACGAAGACCACGAGCAACGTTGTATTCACCGCCGCCTTCCCAAGCTCTAAATGAACGAGCAGTTTTAATTCTGCCCTCGCCTGGGTCAAGACGAAGCATAATTTCACCAAGTGAAATCATATCAAACATACAATCTTCTTTTTTTCTAAGATTTAAGTTCATATTTATACCTCCGATTAAACGCCACTATATGCTGAGAAACCACCATCTACGCAGATGCTTGTACCTGTGATGAAACTTGAATATGCTTCATCGCAAAGGAATAACAATGCACCTGTAAGTTCTTCTGATTCACCGAATCTCTTCATTGGTGTTGCATTAAGAATTTTCTTTGTTCTGTCTGTTGGTGTACCATCTTCATTCCAAAGAAGTGCTTTGTTCTGGTTTGTTGAGAAGAAGCCCGGTGCAATAGCATTTACACGAATACCAACATCTGCAAAGTGAACTGCCATAAATTCTGTAAAGTTCTTAACTGCCGCTTTTGCTGCAGAATATGCAGGGATTTTTGTAAGAGGACGGTAAGCATTCATTGATGTTACCATAACGATACAAGTATTCTCTTTTTCTGCCATATCACGAGCAAAAACCTGTGTAGGAATAAGAGTACCTAAGAAGTTAAGGTTGAATACGAATGAAATGCCATTTGCATCAAGGTCAAAGAATGTTTTAATATCGTCATTTTTCTCGACTAAGTCAATTTTTTCAAGAGTTTCTTTTGTAGTTGTGCCTTTAGGGTTGTTACCACCTGCACCATTGAGAAGAATATCGCAAGTACCGAGCTTTTCGTTGATAATTGCACGAGCATTTTCCATACTCTCTTTTTCAAGTACATTACAACCAACTGCGATTGCTACACCGCCGTCTGCAACGATTTCGTCAGCAACTTTCTGTGCTGCTGCTTCATTTAAGTCAAGGACTGCAACCTTAACGCCTTGTTTTGCAAGTGTTTTTGCGAAATCACCACAAAGGACTCCGCCACCGCCTGTTACAACGGCTACTCTACCTTTTAAGTTTTCGTGTACCATATTATTTGCTTCCTTTCTCAACTGCTTCAAACAAGCCGTTTATATATGTAGCACCAAGTGCTCTGTCAAAAAGACCATAACCAGGTTTACCTGTTTCGCCCCAAATCATTCTACCATGGTCAGGACGAACATAGCCATCAAAACCGGTATCTACAAGTGCTTTAACTACTTCATACATATCAAGACTACCACAATCTGAAAGATGTCCGCTTTCTTCAAAGCTTCCGTCTTCCTTAATCAAAATATTTCTGATATGCATAAATGCAATTCTGTTCATTGCACTATATTTTCTAATCATTTTTACTACATCATTTGATTTTGCGCAACCTAATGAGCCGGTGCAAAGGCAAAGGCAGTTTGCTTCACTATCAACAAGTTTTAACATTCTGTCAATGTTTTCTTCGCAAGTGATAATTCTTGGAATACCAAAGATTGGGTATGGTGGGTCGTCAGGATGAATTGCCATTTTAACGCCACATTCTTCGGCAACAGGAATAACTTTTTTAAGGAATTTTTCAAGATTTTTCCAGAGTCCTTCTTCGCCTAACTCGCCGTAAGCTGAAATTAACTCTCTAACCTCTTCTTGGCTATAGCTTGAATCCCAACCTGGAAGATGAATATCATCCTTAAGTGGGTCAAGGCCTTTCATCTGTTCCCAATACATAACAAGACTTGTTGAGCCATCTTCTGCCTCTTTATCAAGTTGTGTACGAGTCCAGTCAAAGACAGGCATAAAGTTATATGTTACACATTTAATACCATATTTTGCACAACGACGAATGTTTTCACAATAAACCTCTAAAAGCTCGTCCACATTATCTCTGCCAAGTTTAATGTTTTCGTGCACAGGAATTGATTCAACAACATCAAAAATAAGACCGTTTTCTTCGCACTGTTTTACCATTTTTTCGATTGACTCTTCTGGCCAAACCTCACCTGGTTTCACATCATAAACAGCACTAACTATGCTTTTCATATTTGGAATCTGACGAATGTATTGCAACGAAATTGGGTCGCTTTCGCCATACCAACGGAATGACATTTTCATAATTTTCCCTCCAAGTTACCAATATTACAAAATAATTTTATCACTATATTTTTTCTATTTCAATGTATTATTTATTGTTGTTTTAGGAATATTTTATTGCTCATCAGTAAAATTCGAGTCATCTTCCCAATATGCAACGTCATATGGGTCTTTGTCAGGGTCGTAAACATCCCATAATTCGTGTTCAAAATCTTTTGGTGGAGCAGGACATTCTGCAATTGCTTCAACTTTCATTCCCCTTGACCAGATTGAAGGGTCAATTCTTACTGTATAACCACAACAAGACGGTGTTAACCATTCGTGCATTGGTGCTTCGGGTAGTGCATAAGTTTGCATAAGAGACATAATAACACCGCCGTGAGTAAATACCGCAGTATTCTGAACTCCTGCTTTAATTACACCCTCAACAATTTTTTCAAAACAGTCACAAATTCTATAATTGAAACGCACTTGACTATCACCAAATGGTGCGGCTTTGTTTGGATTACTACCTGAAAGCCATTCTGCAAAATCTTCGTCATCTTGCAATACTTCTGCAGTTTTGCCTTCAAACTCGCCAAAGTCGTATTCTCTTAAATCGTCAAGCACAATAGGATTTTTATCAGGGTAAATTTCTTTTGCAGTTTCAATACAACGCTTTAATGGGCTTGAAAAAACCGCGTCAACCTCTGGGTATTCGCCGTAGTTTTTCATAATATCTTTAAGTTGCGCCATACCCTCTTCGCAAACAGATTCGTCAGTATGACCGATATATTTGCCTTCAAGGTTACCTTTTGTAACCGCATGACGTATTAAGTGAATTTGGTAAGTTTTCATATTTAATCTCCTGAAAATTTGTAATTTACTACAATATACAAATTGTTTAATCTGTTGTATAATTCTTATACTTTAAGTATAAAGGATGTTTTGAATGAGCACTTCAATTTCAACACGTTTAGTGTCACTCAGAAAAGAGAAGAATTTAAGTCAGAAAGAAGCCGCAGAAAATCTTGGTGTTTCACAGGCACTTCTTTCACACTATGAAAAAGGAATTCGCGAGTGTGGACTCGATTTTCTCTGCCGTGTTTCAACCTTTTATGATGTAAGTACTGACTACCTTTTGGGGCTTACCGACAACAAAATGATGTCTGACGCGCTTTTTGTTGAGCATGAAATCCCACAAGATAGTGAAGTGAGAATGAGTACTGTTTTCCGTTCATCTGTTTATATGCAAGAGCGACTCGGCGTTTACGGAAGAAATCATTCTTCAAAAATAAGAAGTATTTATATACTTACACTTTATAAAGTTTATCTTTCTGCATTACTAAAAGGTGCAATTCCAAACCACGAAAACGCAAAAAAAGAATTGGCACCTTTTGTTACCACAAATATGATTGACCATATTATTGACTCTCTTGTTTTTGAAGGCGATGGTAAACCGAAACGAAGTGAACAGTTACCGAAATCTATGGACACAATCATTAATGAAGCAACACGAATTATTGAGAGAGAAATTGCAAGAATGTATAAATACACATCAAAAGAATCAAAGTAATTCTTTATAGATTAAGCTCTTTTTGATACCTGTGTCGGCGGCAACAGTTTTTGACGCCTCATTTACGCTGACACCTTTATTAACTAAATCTTTTGCTATCATAACGGCCTGTTCTAATGTAACGGGCTGTTTTTCTTTTGCCTTTTCTGCCCCCGCAAGAATAAGTACATATTCCCCTCTTGGATTTTCAACTTCGAAATAATCTATTGCACCTTTAAGGGTTGTCCGCATTACTGATTCGTGAATTTTTGTAAGCTCTTTCACGATGGCAATCTGACGGTCACCGAAATATGAATACATATCTTTAAGGGTTGCTTTAAGTTTGTGAGGTGCTTCGTAGAAAATCATTGTGCGGGTTTCGTTCTTAAGTTCTTCCAAATGCTCTTTTCGGCTTGGTTTATTTGTACTTAAAAAGCCCTCGAAAGTAAATCTGCCACTTTCCATTCCACTTATTGCAAGTGCGGTTGCAAATGCAGTTGGTCCCGGCACTGACTCAACAGGAATATTATTCTGATGGCACAAATACACAAGGTCTTGTCCCGGGTCAGAGATGCAAGGCATACCCGCATCTGTTACAATGGCACAAACCTCGCCACCCATAATTCTTGAAATAATCATTTCGCCACGCTCGCGTCGGTTATGCTCATAATAACTTACAAGGGGCTTTTTTATATCAAAAAAGTTAAGTAATTTCTGTGTTACTCTTGTATCTTCTGCCGCTATAAAATCAACAGAAGCCAAAGTTTCTTTTGCTCTTGGAGAAAAATCTGAAAGGTTACCTATTGGTGTGCCTACTACATAAAGTTTACCTGACATTTTAATTCTCCTTTCTGTATTTTTCAGTTATACTGAGCATTTCTTCGCTCAGACTTCCATCATTGTTATATGCAACAAGTGGTGCTTCAACTTTTAATCCATTTTTCGCACCGCGTTTACCTTCAATAAGCACAAGCCATGGTTGAGTGTCACCTTTTTTAGACACAAAGCGAAGTCGTTTCGGCTCAATGCCGTTGTTACGCATAGCTGTCATAGCGTCAAACACTCTTTCAGGGCGGTGGCAGATACAAAACTTTCCGCCAAACCTTAAAAGCCGTGATGCACTTTTTGCAATATCTTCCATATTGCAGAATGTTTCGTGACGGGCAATAGTAGAACTCTCGTCCTCATTCTTGATTCCGCCATTTTCGATTTTGTAGGGGGGATTCATTGTAACAACATCAAAACTACCAGCCGCAAAATCCCCTATATCTTTCAAATCTCTGTTATAAATTTTAATTTTTTCAGTTTTGTTGATAATAATTGAGCGCTCAACCTGATTACAGGCATTTTCTTGAATTTCAACGGCAGAAATGCTTTTGCATTTGCCATCGCGAAGCCAAAGAAACGGAATAATACCGCAACCTGTACCAAAATCGCAAGCGTTATCACTGAATTTTGGATTTGCAAAATCTGCTAAAAGCATAGCATCTGTACCGAATGTGTGTTGCTTTGACACAACAACGCCTACACCCTCGCCCAAATCCTCAATATGTTCATTTTCTAAAAGAGAAATACTATCAGTCAACATACACATCTTCTACATCTTCCATACTACGAACAGTTGTAAGCATAAGTGCTAAAGCATCGTCATTTTTAGGGAATACAAGCACTTTGATTACTGAAGTATCTTTACGACGCTTGAATTTCAAATCTTTTGTTTCTGTATAAACAACTTCCATTGAATGAATTGTACCGCCACACTGTTTGATTGTCTTTGTAATGAGAGGAATCTGTGTACCAACATCTACAATCTCAATAAAAAGAAGTTTACCTGCGGAGCCGTGAACAATAATTCTTTTAAGAGAGTTAAGTGTAAGATAAATTACAAATGTTGCAACGAATGCACCCGCGTAAAATCCCGAGCCCACCGCAATGCCAATACAAGAAACTGCCCAGAGTGATGCGGCAGTTGTAAGACCTTTAACTGAGAATCCCTCACGAAGAATTGTACCTGCACCCAAGAAACCGATACCGCTAAGTACTTGTGCGCTCATTCGTGTCACATCCGCTGTGAGTCCTTCCTCTTTTGCAATATACACAGAGGTAAGCATAACAAGAGCCGAGCCAACTGACACAAGAATATGTGTTCTGAAACCAGCGGGACGGTGTGAGTGTTCACGCTCGTAACCGATAATACCGCTAAGAAGTGCAGCAAAGCCGATTTTCACCAAAGCATCAACAAAAAATCGCACTTGGTCAAAATCCCATACCCATAAAGCCGCATTTTTTACAGTTTCTAAAAATTCTGTCAACTGACTCATCTCCTAAATTTATATTTTTCTGAAATGTGGTAAAATTGCGAGTATTGCAGTCCAGATAGCGTGATATACAATTATCTGCCATACGCCAATCTGTGCAAGTCCTGAAAGGAATGCAAGGAATGTTACCATAAACACACCAATTGCTGCTGCAACAAACTGAACTATTCTTGATGCGGTAACATAAGAACTAATCTGGAATGCACTGTGAAGTGCAGAAAGCATTGTTCGGACAGTACCATCATGAATGATTTTAGCATCCGTTTCTTCTTTTTCTCCATTTTTAACTTTATTGAACATTTCGCCCGCAACAGGGTTAATAATTTTAACAACATTTGACGGAAGTCCAAATTCCCTTTCAATAAAACTTTCTGTAATGTTAGCATCAGATGTTCTGAAGAAAATTGTAAGACCGTCTTTTTCAAGTTCACGCATATATCTTGCGGTTTCTTCGTTTGCCTTATAAACTACAACGAACATTGCAGCTATTTTACCCTCAATAGCAAGGTAAATTACATTTTTGCCATTTGATTTATATTTTTCTTCTAAATCTTTGTCGGGAGTTTCAACATTGTGATGAACTAAAAGTTCACGGTTACCTACAAGCACTCTGTGGTTGTGAATCCAGCAAGAACAACCAAGTTTTTCTTCATAAGCCAACGATTCGACAGGGAAAAGCAATTCTTTTTTGCCGATAATAACATTTTCGAAAACATCAGAAAGCACTCCGCCTGACTCGATAATAACTGATGCGGTATAAAGGATTGCTTCGTCAATTCGCATTTTATGGTAAAGTTTCATGCCCTCAATGTTACAACCGCCACTTACAAAAGCATCACAAGCGTCAATCATAACACCATTTGAATTAACTGCATCTTCAACCGCACTGTAACCGTTAATTACTGTGCCTTCAACATTGAGTTTTTTGTTTGCCGCACTTAAATTTACTGCAGATAAAAGAGTTGCAGCAACGGGAAGTCCCATAAGAATTATTCCCGCAAATGTACTGATACCTGAGAATATGTTTTTCTCAACAAATCCGTAAATAATACCAATAAGCAACGCTAACGCGCCAACCACAGGGATTACCATTTTGAAAAGCGGACCTGTGATTTCTGCAGAGCGTGAAAGACGTACAAAGTTTGCAGGGAAATCTGTTTTTGCAGAGTATTTTATATCAGGGTCACCAAGCATGAGTCCGCGGGCAATTTCATTTGCAACATCTTCATTTTCAATGTTCTGAACACAGAAGCACTCATGCTCTTCGTCGGCCACAATAGTGAAATTTTCAATATCGTTCTTACAACGAACAAGTTCACCTGCGGTTTTCATAATCATAGGAATAACCGCCGCACCCGCTAAAAGTCGGGCTGTTGACTCAACATTATCTGTAAATGCAAATGCAATAACTGTCTGTAGAACTGCGGCAACTGAAGACAACGCAATTACTGTATCCATATCAACAATTTTGCATTTAAGATTTTTTATTGCATTTGTAAAGCTCGAGAAATTCATAAAGATTGCAACAAAGAGTAAAATTAACTGAATTGCAACATATACAAATTCGTTATTGCCATAAATTTCAAAGTTGCCATTTTCGGCACCTGCTACCGCTGCGAGCACGCTCATTACAAAGCAGATTATTGAAAGCACAACAGTTTTTACTGTAAGTGAATGCTTTTCTTTTTCTAAATCTTCTTCAACATGGGCTTTTTCTTTTGGCCCTAAATACTCGTGAGCAATATGATTTTTCTGACGGTCAAAGCGTTTTTTAGGGGTTTCTTCAGCAACTTCTTGCTTAAAAAGAACTTCGCCCGCCATAAACTGCTCAACTTTTTCTTTTCTTGTTTTACGAAGTTCTTCTTCTGCCTGTTCTTCACTTTGAATTACAACTGGCTCATCATCTTCATTAAAGCCCTCAAACATCATCTGGTTATCAGGTGCTTTCTCTGCTTGAGGCAAATCAAGTCGTGTTTTTTCTTGTTCTAATTCGTACTCGGCAGGAACAATAGTCGGCATTGGCTCAATACCGTCAGTATTGCTTGTTATTTCTCTGTTTTTCTTTACAACAACGCCGGGGGTTTCAATGGTTTTCTGTGGTAAAGATTCAACGAGTTTACGGTGCTCTTGAGTTTTTTCAATATTCTGCACCGGTTTGTTCATAAAGTGATTTCTGTATTTTTCATCTGCCATAACAGGAGTTGACAAAGGTTGTGCCTCACCTGTTGTTGTACGAGTAACCTTATTTCCTAAATTATGAGAGATGTTAGGATTATATGCCCCACGAATTTCTACTTCGTTGAACATTCTTGTTTTTTCTATTGAAATCTGACCGCTTACAGATTTAAGTTCTTCTTTTTCCGGTATTTCTTCATGCACTTCTTCGTCAGTTTCGTTGCTAATTTCAACGCCGTCTGACATAAGACCTATTTGTCCGTCATCAGTTACAAGCACACCTACATTACCTGTTTTTTCAGGTGCAATTTTCACATCTTCATCTGACTCTTCTGCAAGTGATACCGCGTTCATATTGAGTGAGAATTCTTTCTTCTCTTTCTTAAACACAGGCATTACAACTGTTTTTTCAGTTGTAGCTGTTTCTTTTTTGTCTTCTGAAATCTCTGCTATAAGAGAGTCAATTTTCTCTGCGGAATAATCCACATAAGTTTCTTCATTGATATAATTCTTTGCTGACGCAAGAATTTCATCAATCAATGAATCAGGTATTCTTTCTGCCATAATAAATTCCCCCGAAAATTATTATAGTTAATATTTTAGCGTTGGTTAGCAAACTCATACATCAGTATTCCACCTGCTACTGATGCGTTGAGTGAGTTGATTTGCCCTTTCATTTTAAGAGACACAATAAAATCGCACTTTTCACGGATTATTCTGCTCATACCGTCACCCTCTGAACCGATTACAAGCACCGCCGCACCGTCAAGGTTAACTTTTCTCACATCTTCGCCGTCCATATCGGCACCATATACCCACAAGCCCTTTTCTTTTAACTCATCAAGAGTTGATGCAAGATTTGAAACGCGGGCAACTTTCATATATTCAAGAGCGCCTGCACTTGTTTTACCTACTGTGTAGTTAAGTGATGCACTTCTTCGTTTTGGAATGATAATTCCGTGCACACCCGCCGCCTCGGCAGTACGGATTATTGCACCTAAATTGTGTGGGTCTTCAATACCGTCGCAAACCACGATGAATGGTGCTTCGCCACGCTCTTCGGCAACTGCTAAAATTTCTTCAACAGTTGAGTAATCGTGAGCGGCACAGATTGCCACAACCCCCTGATGGTTAGCATGGCCACACATAAAATCAAGTTTTTTCTTGTCAACTTCTTTTATTACTGCACCTTTATCACGACATTGACCAATGATTTTGCCAACCGAGCCGTTCTTTTCTCCGCGTAGAACAAAGAGAGTATCAATCTCACGACCTGACTTGATAAGTTCGGTTACGGCGTTTCTGCCGATTATTAAATCCTTTTGTCTTTCTTCTTGAAATTTATCAATTTTATTGTCCATTTTCCTACTCCGTTCGGGCATAGTTACACATAATATTTTTAATAATTTATTATAACAAAAAACACAAGATATTACAATATAAAAATTACAATATCTTGTGTATTTCATGAGATTTTTTATATATTTTGTATTTAAAACATAAAAAATGGTGGGAGCAAGCCCCCACCTTATATTTATTGTTATTTCGCCAACTCTTTTATACGATTTTCGTATGCTTGTGTTTCATATTTAAGTTCTACTCCTACATACTCACTATCTACAAGTTTAATTAAATAATCTGTAAATTGTGGGTTAAGTAGGAGAATTGGTCCCGTGTGATATGTTGCAAAAAGGTTGTTTTTATGAACGCCCTCTATTCTGGTTTCTTTATTCATACCCGCACCTGTCTTCATTGTTAAAAATGGGCAAGGGTTTTCACCGTAAGAATGGCTTAAAAGATTCTTAAAGCCAGTAATTTGCATACCATCAAACTCGCCTACGCTACAATCATTATAACGAAGTCGTGAAAACTGTTTTGCATAGTATGGGAAGAATTTAAGACAGTCGTGTTTTTCGCCTTTAGCATCTTCAATATAATCGCCGAAAATCTCAAAAGCATTGCCAGTTGCAAGTATTACTCCGCCTTTTTCAATGCGAGCATCAATTGCTTCACGATACTTTTTAAGAGTTTCGATTTCTATAAGTTGATGCTTTTCTTGACAAGGTCCAATAAGTAAAATATCAACCTTTTCACTTGCGAATTTTGGCTCGTCGAAAAGGGAAGTTTCAACTATTTCCACATCATAACCCGCCAAAGTCAGTTTCTTTTTAAGATATTCTGCGTTTCCGCGGTCACCGTAAAGGTTGTTGTATTCGGGGTAAAGCACTTCAATTACAATTTTTTTCATAATCAGTTCTCCCCCTTTTCTTTCAATGCATTTTTAATTCTTGAAACAACACTTGTGGCATAAAGTTCAAAATAAATTACGATATTTCTTTCACTACTTGCATTATTACTTACCGCATTTGCAAGTTCATCGTAGTTCTCAAAAAGAATGAAATTCTCAGTATCAAGCCCTTTGATTTCAAGGCACTGAGCCACATCATAGCAACGGGAGCCACCAATGTAAATATTCTTGATTTTATCACTTTCTAAAGGTGCGAAGTCAGTATCATAAATCCATGAGATATCTTCGTGGCCGTGGACTTTGTCGTTACTGTCAGTAATAAGCAACACAACATCTTTGTCGTTTTCAGTACTGTCAAGGTATTTTAAACTCTGTGAACAAGAAATTGGATTCTGGTTTTTTGAGAGCATTGAAACAACCTCAACTCCGCCGAATTTGTTTTCTTGGAATCGACCTGTTTTTGATGACAAATCTTCAATGCTGTTTGCGATTATGTCAATGTCAATCCCCATAAGACGACAGATAGCACAAGCCCCTGTAATGTTGAAAACATTGAAGAAATTGCCCTTTTGATATGGTAAAACAAGTTGTTCGCCTTTATCTCCGTTAAACACAAATGTGCCATTCTCAAAATCGACATCACTGGCAAAATATGTGCTTTGTGGCATAGAAAATCCGCAAGAATTGCATTTTGGCACGCCGATATGATTGTAATGGAAAAACTCATATTGGAGTTTTTGATTGCATTTTGGACATGCAATCAAATCGCAGACTGTGTCTTCACAAGTTTCTGTGCTTCTTTCTGTTTTGTTTACAGAGAAAAATACGCGATTACATTTGTCTTCACCTAAAAGACCTGAAATACCATCGTTACCATTAAGAACAAGTGTAGTTTTTTCGTCTAAATAGTCGTTGATTTTATCGAAAATAAATCCGCTATGACCATTTCGCATAATTGAGTCGCGGAAAAGGTTTGTACAAAGAATATAATCAGGCACAAATTTTGTATAGATGAACTGTGATGAACGCTCATCCACCTCTAAAACAGCCACATCCGATTTCACTTTGCCACCTAATGTACAATCTGACGCCAATGCAGTTACAAGACCTGGCGCCATATTTGAGCCCTTTGAGTTGTTAACAACAGTTTTTCCGCTATTACGGATTATGTGAGTAAGCAAATTTGATGTACCTGTTTTACCGTTTGTTCCTGTTACACACACAGTAGTTTCAGGCATAGCAAAACGAGCGAGTGCATCCGGGCAGATTTTAAGCATAATTTCGCCCGGAAGATTTGTACCTCTCTTAAAGATTTTATCAAGCAAGAATATTGACACCTTGCCTACAATCAATGCAATTAAAAATCTTAATTTACCCATTTTATTCGTCCTTTTCTTTCTGCTTTTCAACTAATTTTGATAAGTAATAGGCATTTTTCTGTGAGTTATTTATAAGTTCGGCAAACCCCTTAATTGCAAGCATTAATGCAAAACCTAACCCCGCTATTGCAATACCGCCGATTATACCTGCAGTATCTCTGCCTGTTGACGGCCACATCATATAAATTGCAAAGGCAATTCCCCCTGCAATTCCTGATGCAAGTGCCACAATTGACGCCAAAAGCACTGAATTTGCAACAAGCGAAGATGGCATTTCTTTTCCATTAATTTCTGCCGCTATTTCTTCTTGGGACTCAATTTCATTATACTCAGTTTCAGTTTTTTCATTCTGTGAATCCTGAATTTCGATTTCTTTTTGTTTCTGCACCATCTCATAAATAGGATTATACTTTCTGCAGGTTTCACAGATTTCAGTATCTTCCCAACATTCTTTATGATAAACTTCCCAACAGAATGGACATTCAACCGCATTTGATTCTTCTATAGGTTGCTTGCATTTTGCACATATAAGGTCTGCCATAAACATCTCACCTTTCTATAAAATAATTATAGAATTTATAGGTGTCAAAGTCAACAAAAAAGTGCAAAATGCAAAAAGACCACCAAGTCGAATTGGTGGTCTTTTATTTTAATTATCTTTATTCTTTGTTTTTATCTACTGCTCTTTGAATTGCTTTAACACATTCAACGATTGGAATGATAAGGAATGCAAGGCCGAGAGAGATTGCATATTCAAGTGCTGAAAGCTGTGTGAACTCGAACATATCTGCAAGGAACTTAACTTCAACAACTGCTGTTGTAAGAAGGAATGAACCAATCATAGCGCCATAAAGAGCGATGTTGTGATGACCCTTAAAGAGCATTGCAACTGCTGAACCACGCTGTGAACGCATATTGAATGAGTGGAAGATTTCGCACATAGCCATTGTAAAGAATGCCATTGTCATACCGTCTTCACTATCTGCAATATTACGAAGAACAAGGTGGCCTGTTTCAATATATTCACCAATATAGAATGCAATAACTGTAAGGATTGATACGATTACGCCTTGATAGAAACAGTCAAAACCAAGTCCGCCTGCGAAGATGCCGTCATTTTTACTTCTTGGCTTTCTTCTCATAATGTTTTCTTCTGGTTTTTCAAGACCAAGAGCAAGTGCTGGGAAGCAGTCTGTTACAAGGTTAATGAAAAGAAGATGTGGCGCACGGAGAATTGTAAAGTTCATAATGGTTGCAAAGAAGATTGAAACAACTTCTGAAAGGTTTGAACCGAGAAGGAATTGAATTGCTTTACGGATGTTATCGTAAATTCTTCTGCCTTCACCAACTGCAGAAACGATTGTTGCAAAGTTATCGTCTGCAAGAACCATATCTGCAACGTTCTTTGTAACGTCAGTACCTGTAATACCCATACCAACGCCGATGTCTGCGCTCTTGATAGATGGAGCATCGTTAACACCGTCGCCTGTCATAGCAGTAACGTAACCCTTGCTTCTCCAAGCGTTAACAATTCTAGTTTTGTGTTCTGGCTGAACACGAGCGTAAACACAGATATTTTCAACGATTGCTTCAAACTCTTCATCTGAATACTTATCAATATCTGCGCCCATCATTGCCTGACTATCATCAGTAAGAATACCAAGTTCACGTGCGATTGCCTTTGCAGTATTAATGTGGTCGCCTGTAATCATAATTGGTTTGATACCTGCGCCACGGCACTCAACAATAGCATCTTTAACTTCAGGACGAACAGGGTCAATCATACCTGTAAGACCGATAAATGTCATATCAAATTCAAGTGATTCTGAATCATATGCTGATGGCTCTGCATCATAAGTTTTGTATGCAACCGCAAATACACGAAGAGCTTTGTTACCCATTCTTGTATTTTCTTCCATAATCTTTGCACGAATTTCGTCGTTCATTTCAAAGATTTCGCCGTTGATATCAGCGTGTGTGCACTTCTTAAGAATTTCGTCAGGAGCACCCTTTGTGAACTGAACAAAGTTTTTACCCTGTTGATGAACTGTTGACATCATCTTACGACCTGAGTCGAATGGAACTTCGCCAACGCGTGGGTATTTTTCAACAAGTGATGCTTTTGGAAGAGTAAGAGTTGCGGCATAGTTAATAAGAGCTACTTCGTCTGGCTCGCCTGTACCCTTACCGTTTTCATCAACATCTGCATTTGTGCAAAGAGCCATTGCTGTTGCCAACTGCTCTTCATTTGGAGCATAGTGGTCAACAACTGTCATAACATTCTGTGTGAGAGTACCTGTTTTATCTGAACAGATAATCTGAGTACAACCGAGAGTTTCAACGGCTGTCATTTTACGAATAATAGCATTCTTCTTTGACATATTTGTAACGCCGATAGAAAGAACGATTGTCATAACCGCAACAAGACCTTCAGGAATTGCAGCAACTGCAAGTGCGATTGCGGTGATAAACGAATGAAGTGCAACATTGAAATAATCTGTACTTCCGCCAATAAAAATCTGTGTAATAATATTGTATGCGAAAATAATTACACAAACGCCAATAACAAGCTTTGTAAGAACTTTTGAAAGCTGTTCAAGTTTGATTTCAAGTGGAGTTTTGCCTTCTTCTGCAAGGGTAATAGCGTTTGCAATTTTACCCATTTCAGTGTCCATGCCAGTAGCAACTACAACTGCTTTACCGCGTCCGTAAACAAGAGTTGAACCCATATACGCCATATTCTTACGGTCGCCAAGAGCTACTTCGTCGCTATCGTTTTTACCCATAAGAGCATTAACAAGCTTTGTTACAGGAACAGACTCACCTGTGAGTGCTGCTTCTTCAATTTTCATACTTGCACACTCAAAAATACGGCAATCAGCAGGAATAGCGTCGCCAGCATCAAGCAAAATAACGTCGCCTACAACCAAATCTTCGCTCTTAACGATTTCGATTTTACCATCGCGAAGAACTTTTGTAGTTGCCGCAGACATCTTCTGTAATGCTTCAACCGCTTTTTCGGCCTTACTTTCCTGAACAACACCGAGAATAGCGTTGATAAGAACAACAACAAGAATGATTATTGAGTCAGTTGGAGTTACAAATCCGCCTGCTTCAATCATTTCTGTTACAGCAGAAATTACAGCCGCAACAAGCAAAATGATAATCATAGGGTCTTTAAGTTGGTCCATAAAGCGTGAGAACATTGAAACTTTCTTTGCCTCTGCCAACTTGTTTTTTCCGTTTGCCTCAAGACGTGCAGTCGCCTCAGCAGATGTTAAGCCCTGTTCAGAACTTTTTACTTCTGCAAAAACTTCGTTTACATCATGAAGATAATGTTTCATAGAAAACACCTCTTTTTATTTCTTTGCTTTCGCAATAAAATTATACATACTAAAAAGACCTTCCACAGTCACTACTGCCGAAGGTCTTGCCACCTGAATTCAGGCACGATAACCAGCCAAAAGGCGTTATGTTGATTATCGTAGAAAGCTACTCCCCTTGGGATTAAAATGATTTTACCATATTTTGAGAAAAGTGTCAACGAAAAAGAAAGTGCTTAACATAATATTTATTGTTTGTTAATTTTAAATTTTTATTGCAGTATAAATTCCCTTTAATCACAAATAATAGTATCAACATTTGAATTTGAAGGAGATTTTATATATGAAAGCAACTGGAATAGTTAGAAGAATCGAGGCTTGTGTTATAATAGGGCAAACCGCTTGAAGCCCGCATAAACACTATGCTTTTCGCTGGTTTGCCCCACTGAACGCATTGGTGTCAAAAACGGGTTTTTTGGTGGTTTTTATACATAGCAAAAGCGGAGTGAATTTTCACTCCGCTTTTGTGGTTAATCAAGAGCTTCAATCTGCTTTTTTATTATTGCAGAAATTTCATTTTTGGGTCGTAAGTCGGGATTTGAAGCTAAGGGGTCAAGCAGATTATCGTATGGTATATTTGCTTTTTCCAATCGGGCTTTTTCCTCAAAAAATTCTCCAAACGCATCGAACAGTTCCATATTCCAAGAAATGTCGGGAAGATAATTTTTGCTGTCGAATAGTTCACAAAAACGGCTTGCTTCTTCTTTGTTAAAGACTTTCTCTATGAGTTGTTCACTACCATCTTTCGGCAATCTAAAACTATATGTGAATAAGTGGAGTTTATAACACCAACCACTTGTTTCTATGGTCGTTCCTGTTTCACTTGCATATTGTAGATATTTGGGAACAAAACCGCAGGTTTGGAGCGTATCAAGCGTTGGCTTTTGTTCGCCAATATAATCATAAAATACGTAAACACTATGTTCATCATAAATGCCCTCAACATATTGCGAATGGGGTGTTTTTTCTGTCCCTACACAAAGAATTGCAATATATTTATCATGAGCATCATAAGGGGGATTTAGTGTTTCGCAAATTTTGTCGGCTATTTCTGGTGAATAAATAAAGTTATATGCACAATCTTCGATATTCCAAATCCAATTTTCGGGGTCGTTTTCTTTCGGTCCTGTGAGAACAATAATAATGTCACCGGGTTTGTGTTTGGGTTTTACGATTTTGGCTTTGGGAATTTTGATTTCAGGTTGAGGTGTTTTTAACTGGTCAAGCAATTTATCCATTACCGCCAGTCGCTTTTTTACATCAGCACCTTCCCATTCATCAATGCCAGTGTGTGATTCAAGCAAAGAGATTGCTTTGCTTTTTATCACATCGGTTAAAATGCCATGTTTCCATTGCCAATCCGCAAGAGCGAACCAAAAATCTGCGTAGTCATTGTCTATAATATCGCTATTTACAATATCCGCATATTCTTCTAAAATCAGTTGAGTCCCTTTTTCAATACCTACTAACGGATATACCTCATTACACATATCACGTACATCACTTGATGTATCGTTAGAATATAAAGCGGTGCCCCAAGAGCCCATTTACTCACCTCATTTTTGTATTTTTATTATTATAGCATATTCAAGTCAAAAAGTAAATTCACGCAGTATAAATCTCCTCAAATTACAGATAATAACAACACAATTTGTAATTTAAGGAGAAATGTATATATGAAAGCAACTGGGATTGTGAGAAGAATTGACGATTTGGGAAGGGTTGTTATTCCGAAAGAGATTAGAAGAACAATGAGAATAAGAGAAGGAGACCCCTCACTGACAACATTGACACTTTTCATGAGATTTTGTAGTGTGATAAAAAGTGTTTACATACAGATATAAGACAAATAATCAAATACTATATTAAATAAAATTACACTTTTCAGTTATAACGCCTTGATTTTCTCACTATATAATGTTAAACTTAAATCGCGACTCAGTTGAATATTTTTAACCTATTTTAAGTAGGCATTTTTATTATGTTAAAAATGCATGATCTTTTTTGCATACTTGAAATAGGTGTAATACTGATTCGCGTCAGCAGAGCGGTGCGTTTTTAAAGTGCGTAGTATTTGCTGCGCACCTTTTTATTTTATACGAAATCATTTCAGAATCGAACCCAACTCTGTGAACAATCCAATACAATTTTAAAAATTTTATATGTGTAAAGACTGGGGAATCTGAATATGCGAAAAAAACTAAATAAATATGATTTGATTTTTATTGCTACAATGATTGCAGGACTTCTAATGCACCTTGCATGCCTTTATAGTGCCGACCACTTTGCCGACGAATCGCTCTATCCCACAGTTCCTCTCAGATTGATAAATAGTGACAGTCTTGTTAGTGACGAGTGGCATTTAACTCAATTTGTTTCTTTGTTTTTATATATTCCCGTTCGTGTTTGGATGCAACTAAAAGGCACAACTGAAGGTATTATTCTGTTTTTAAGATATTTTTATCTTGTGATTCATACTTCTGTTTCGATTGGCATATACGCTTTTTTCAGAAAAAATAAGCTTTGGGCTGTTGTGGGTGCTATGATGTTCTATACACAAGTACCTCTTCGATTTTTAAGTGCCAACTATCATTCGTTACTTGCTTTATTTTTATTATTCTTAACAATCGCACTGTTAACACTTTATAAAAAGAACAATATATTACTATATATTGTTGCAGGATTTTTCTATGGATGTTGTTGTGTTTGTAACCCATTTGAATGTATGCTTTTTGGCGTATATATTATTGTATGTATTATCTGGCACACAAAATTAGTTAAATATAAAAGGAAGCTTTCTACACTTTCACAGGAAGATGCACTTGAAATTACAGAAAGAATTAGTCTTTGTGAAAAATTCTTTGGTACAAAAGCATTTTTTAAATTCTTTATAGGTCTTTGTGTTGCTGCAACAATAAGTATTGCGTTTTTCTTTGTAACAGGCGGAACATTAATCGAACTGCTAGAAAACATTCCATACCTTTTGGAGGATAAGGGACACGATATTTTCAATTCACCTATAGAGGCATTTGTTGAAAAAATTGGGCTAACTATAAAACACTTCAATACCATTAGTTTGAATCTACCGTTTTTGTTGCCTATTTTTTTCTTTGTTTTACTCAATGATAAAAAAAGAAAAAATCTTAGCCATAAACTTTGCTACGTAATCATCTCATTTTCCCTTGCAATTTTTTATACAGTTGGTGTTTTGATTGGTGCTTTAGGAAATTCACGATGTCTCGCAATTTCTTTGCCTTTTGCAATAATATCAACTGTATGTTACATATTAACTGAAAATAAGAATAAAAAGCTTTTCTATTGCATGTGGCTTCCTGGACTTATTGCTAACGTAATTCAATATTTAGCATCCGACTTGCATCTGTCAACTATGTGGGTGCTTACAATCAGTAATATTGCCGGTGTATTTTTCTTGAAAGATTTTATCACTGAAATTAAACTTAATGAAAAAAGCACTAAAAATCTACGCAAAGTTTGTCAAGGTTTGCTTTGTGTAGGAATATGCCTGCAACTTGTTTTTCAATGCTGTATATATTTAATTGGAAGAACAGTAGATGTAAATAAATATATCGAATTGCAAAGAGGACCATATGCAGGACTTCTATTAAAAGAAGAGAATTACAATAGGAATAATTCTATCATGGATGACTTAGATATAATTAAATCACGAACCAATCCTAATGACCCTGTATTAATTATTTCCGAATTTAGTTGGATGTACTTATACATAGACCGTCCTTTTGCGACCTATTCAGCATGGCAACCATTTGTAGAGCTTGGAAGGTTAAGAACTTATTACAGAGAAAATCCTCAAAAAACACCAAAATATGTTTATATAGGAAATGTATTTATACCTACAAGCGTTTCTGCGGGTCACAAAATTAATCAAACCCGTGCCGAAGATTTTGCAAAAGAAATTATGCAACTTTTCAATTGTGAACGCGAAGATTTATCAAATGGAATCCTTTTAACCGTCAATCATTAAAATTTATATGATTGAAAAAACTAACAAAAGTAACTAACGTTAATCTTTTATAACGAATAAAACTCCTTTATTTACAGATACTAGAAATGTTATCAAAATAAACAAAGGAGTTTTTGCATATATGAAAGCAACTGGGATTGTGAGAAGAATTGACGATTTGGGAAGGGTTGTTATTCCGAAAGAAATTCGTAGGACTATGAGGATACGTGAAGGAGACCCATTGGAGATTTATACCGCATCTGATGGAGAGGTTATTTTTAAGAAATACTCCCCTATTGGCGAATTGTCGGAATTTGCAAGTCAATATACAGATGTGCTGAATCGTGCTACAAACTTACCTGTAATTATTACAGACCGTGACCATGTTATTGCTGCATCAGGAATGTCAAAAAAAGATGCTATTGACAAGCGTATTTCAACTGATTTGGAAGACCTTATTGAAAATCGTGAAAATTATGTGGCATCCCCTGACACCAAGGCGCTTTACCCATTAAAAGACAGCGACCGCGAAGCAGGAATTGCTTACCCTATTATTGGCGGTGGCGATGTTGCAGGTGCCGTAGTGCTTATGCTTAACACTAACGGAATTATGCCAAACCAGACAGAAATTAAGTTAGTGTCAGTTGCCGCATCATTTTTAGGTAAACAGACGGAAGAATAAGTTTAAGTGCAAAATTGAAAACGGAAAGCGGAAAACGAAAGCCAGTCCTAACGGACTGGCTTTTTTCTTTATTTTATAGAAGTTTTATTTATGCAGTATTTTTGAGTAGATTTTTTGCAAGGCAGTATTGCGAGAAATATACCAAAAATTATTCTTGTGTCATTTTGCGAGTATAACGTTTGAAAAATGCGATTGCATCTTCACAGCAAGCAATTGGAATTCTTTCGTTTGTACCGTGTGTGCAGAGAAGAAGTTTTGTATCTGCTACGAATGGTGCAAAACGGTAAATATTTTCGCAAACCGGCTCATAGTTATAAGCATCTGTGCCACCCATTACAAGGAATGGTGTAACAAGGTTTTTACTGTTCTGTGCTTCTGCAAGTTCTTTAATTGTCTGGAATGCTTTTGAATCTGTTGGAGAAACTTTTGAAGATTCTTTACCAACAAGGAATTCAACATCAATATCTTTATTCTTAACACTATCGCGAATATGCTTTTCAACATCTGCAATTGAAACACCCGGCATTGTGCGGAAGTTAACGGTTACGCTTGCCTTTTGTGGAAGCACATTAAACTGTGGACTACCTTCTGCCATTGTAACTGCAGTACAAGTGCGAATAAGTGATGCCGCTGCAGGAATATTTTTACAGATAGCAAGAATAATTGGTTGTAAAATTGGTGCATTTACAAGCACAACTCTTAATGGGTACCCTGCATTCATACCAACGCGCTTGATAAGTTGTTTAAGGTAATCAGGCATTGTTGCCTTGAACTGATGATTTTCGATATCTTTAATAACATCTGCAAGTTTGCCAACTGCAGTATGCTTTGGTGGTTGTGATGAATGGCCACCCTTTGCATTTACGCTAACTTTATAGTTTACGCTACCTTTTTCTGCAATACCAACACCTGTAAGGTTAATGTCAAGAAGTTTGCCAAGTTTAACAGGAAGAATTGCGCCACCTTCGTCAAGTACTGCTTCAAGGTGCACGCCCTGTTCTTTAAGATATGCGGCAATCTGTTTTGCACCGTTATCAGGCGCAGCAACAACTTCTTCGTTATGACCAAGGCATATATAAATTGAACGCTTTGGTTGATAACCCTCGTTGATAAGTTCTTCCATACACTCCATAACAGCAATCAGATGGTTTTTCATATCCATAGCGCCACGGCCCCAGATAAACTCACCGTCGTTATAACCACTGAATGGCTCGTGTTCCCAATCTTGTTCTGTTCCTGCTGTAATTGGAACAACGTCCTGATGAGCAAGCATTGCGATACCATCAAGAGTAGGGTCTGTACCCTCCCACTTGAAAACTAAGCTCGCATCTGCAACCTTTGTTTTGGTCATTGTTTTATGAACCAAGGGGAATCTTTCTTCCAAAAATGCGTGGAACTTATCGAATTCGTTCCAATCAACAAGCTCACGGTCATAGTTAGAAATTGTCTTGATTTTGATTGCATCACTTAAATCCTGACAATACTTTTCCATATTTACCATTTCTGGTGAAAGTTTTACATTCTCTTTTTTCTTTTCTTTAAAGAACACAGCACGAACAAGTGTTACTACAATAAAGAGACCTAAAAGTCCAAGAATTGCCCACAAAATTTCCATATCTTTTCTCCCCTTATGAATTTTTATCTACTTGATGAAAAACCTTGAGATTGCCGGTCTTGTTACTACGCTTATCGAGTTCTGCCATAACGTCTTCTACTGCAATACCCTCGTTTGCCATCATAACAAACAAATGGAAAATCAAATCACTAATTTCTCCAACAGTTTCTTCCTTGTTGCCATTTTTTGCAGCAATAATTGTTTCAGAACACTCTTCGCCAACTTTTTTGAGAATCTTATCAAGACCCTTTTCAAAAAGATAGCAAGTGTATGAACCCTCTTGCTGATTTTCTTTTCTTTCGAGTATTGTATTATAAAGATTTACTAATGTATCATTCATATTATTTAATCTCCTTAAAGAAACAAGATTTACTGCCTGTATGACAAGCAGGGCCTGTCTGAATAACTTTTATAAGTAATGTATCGTCATCACAATCGCCATGAATTGAAACAACTTTTTGCAAATGTCCCGATGTTGCACCTTTGTTCCAAAGTTCCTGACGAGAACGGCTCCAAAACCAAGTGTAACCAGTTTCAAGTGTTTTTGCCATTGATTCTTTATTCATATAGGCAAGCATAAGTACTTCGCCTGTGCTTTCTTCTTGAATAATTGCAGGAATAAGGTCTGATTTTACAAAATATTTATCAAGGTTCATTATTTCTCACACTCCTTGATTGCTTCTGCAAGATTTAATGTACCACTATAAATACTTCTGCCACAGATTGCACCATACATATTTGCATTTTTAAGGTCAATGATATTGCTTAAATCCTTAATGCCGCCACTTGCAGTAATGTTGCAAGAAACTGCATCATTAAGTTTAACTAACTGTTTAAGATTTGGACCCGAAAGCATACCGTCACAGTCAATATCTGTAAAGATAATATACTTTACACCAAAGTCTTCCATTCTCTTTGCAAGGTCTATATAGTGAGTGTCACTTTTTTCTGTCCAGCCCTCAGTTGCAACCATTTCGTTTTTAGCATCGATTCCAACTGCGATTTTGTCACCGAATTCCTTACATGCTTCTTTTACTAACTGTGGATTTTTTAGTGCAGCAGAGCCAATTATTACTCTTTCAATTCCATTTTGAATATAAAAATCCACATCCTTCATTGTACGGATTCCGCCACCGACCTCAACTTTAAGACCACTATTTTTTGCAACATCAAGGAAGATTTCACTATTTATGCGAACACCATCAAGCGCACCGTTAAGGTCAACCATATGAATCCACTCGGCACCTGCTTTGCGGAAATTAAGTGCAGTTTCCATATATGAGTCTGCAACTTTACCTGCGGTGGAAAAATCCCCTTTGTAAAGTCGCACACATTCTTTGTCTTTAATATCTATTGCAGGAAAAATAATCATTTATTAAAGAGTCCCCTTTGTAGAGAGTGTTTTGTCGGTTTTTTCTGTGGCAATACTCATTGCGTGGCCGAATGCTTTGAAAATCGCCTCTGCAATATGGTGGGAATTATCACCATAAGGAGCGCGAAGATGTAAAGTAATCTTCGCATTATCTGCTACTGCACGGAAAAACTCAACACACATACAAGCATCAAAATCGCCACATTTTTCTTGTGGAAATTCTGCTTCAAAAACTGTGTATGCACGATTACAGATATCAACGGCACAAAAACCAAGCGCCTCATCCATTGGCACAAAAAAGCTACCATAACGAACAAGATTTGATTTGTCTCCTAAGCATTCATAAAGTGCCTGACCGAGTACAATACCGATATCTTCAACTGTATGGTGACAATCAACCTCTGTATCGCCTTTGCAAGTTACTGTGAGTCCATAGCCCGCGTGAGCAGCAAAAGCAGTAAGCATGTGGTCAAAAAAGCCAACACCTGTATTGATACTCACTTCGCCGCCTTCAAGGCAGAGAGTTAAGTTAATATCAGTTTCTTTTGTTTTTCTGTTAATTGTTGCAGTTCTCATTATACTTCCTCCAACACTTTTTTGAAAGTTTCAAGCATTTTTTCATTCTCGTTTTTTGTGCCTGCGGTAATTCTAAGATAGTCGCCCATATTACGAATAATAATGCTGTTTTCTTTCATTTTTTCGAATACACTCTTTGCATTTTTCACTTTCATAAATACAAAGTTTGTATGAGTTTCGTATATTTTTTCAATTTTATCGCTTTTGATTTCAAGAATTCGTGAGTAAAGTTCTTTTCTTGAATTTATAACTGTTTCGATGCATTTATCAATATAATCAGGATGAGAAAAAAGGACTTCGCCTAACGCTTGTGATACAGAATTCACATTATATGGGGACTTTACAGCACGAATTACATTTGTAAGCGTTTTGTTTGCAACTGCAAAGCCTAATCTTAAAGCCGCACTACCCAATGCTTTTGAGCAAGTTTTAAGAATTATAAGATTATCGTAACTTTGGAATTGACCTAAAAGACTTTCGTCCTCCGCAAAGTCCATATACGCTTCGTCAAGTACTAAAAGTGCGTCTGTACTGTTTATAAGTTTTCTTATATCGTCTTTTGTAACAATTCTTGATGTGGGATTACAAGGATTTGAAAAAATTACAATTCGCACATTTTCCTTGTTTGCAAGTGCAATTACATCATCAATATTAACATCTAAATTGCCGTCTTTCTGATACTTAACACAATCGCACTCTGCGATTTCTGCATAAAAACGATACATTGAGAAATCTGGCTCTAAAGTTAATATTTTGTCGCCTTTCTGCAAAAATGCATTCATTATAACTGAAATGATTTCGTCAGAGCCGTTGCCCGCAGTTACACATTCGGGATTAACGCCAAAATACTTTGAAAAACCTTCAACTAACTTTGTTGCATTTGGGTCAGGGTAACGGTTTAATGCAGAATTCTTAAGCGCTTCAACCATTTCGTTCTCGATTTCTTCTGGAACGGTTAAAAATGACTCATTAGCATCAAGGCGGATTTCGTATGTACCACTAATTGGCTCATATGGTGTTAAGTTTTTTACTTTTTCGTTTAACTGAAACATTATTAGTCCTCAAATCTGACTTTGATTGAATTTGCGTGAGCTGTTAAGCCCTCTGTTTCCGCAAGAGAAACAACCTTATCTTTGCACTCTCGAAGTGCATCTTCTGTATAGTAAATAAAGCTTGATTTTTTAATAAAACTGTCAACTGACAATGGTGAGAAAAATCTTGCAGTACCACTTGTAGGAAGAACATGGTTAGGGCCTGCGAAATAGTCTCCCAACGGCTCAGGCGAGTAATTGCCGAGGAACACGCTGCCTGCATTGTCCATTCTGCCAATATATTCAAGTGGATTTTCCACACACATTTCAAGGTGTTCAGGAGCAAGACGATTTGCGAAATCCACCGCTTTGTCCATATTATCGCAAATGATAATTGCACTGTAATCTTTAAGTGATTTTTCGATAATATCTTTTCTTGAAAGGGTTGCACACTGACGAGCAAGTTCTTTCTTTGTTTCTTCTGCAATTTTTTCACTTGTTGTAATAAGGATTGCAGATGCCAAAACATCGTGTTCTGCCTGACTCATAAGGTCAGCCGCAAGGAATTTCGGATTTGCAGTATCGTCAGCAACTATTAAAATTTCACTTGGACCTGCAACCATATCAATATCAACTGTACCATAAAGAAGTTTCTTTGCAGTAGCAACGAAAATGTTACCAGGACCAACGATTTTATCAACTTTTGGCACAGTTTCTGTACCATAAGCAAGTGCCGCAACTGCCTGTGCACCACCCATTAAGAAAACTTTATCAACACCTGCAATTTTTGCAGCTGCAAGAATATCAGGGTTTGGTGTACCATCTTTTGATGGTGGAGTTACCATAACAAGTTCTTTAACACCTGCGATTTTTGCAGGAATTGCATTCATAAGAACGCTTGATGGGTATGCGGCTGTACCACCTGGCACATAAAGACCTACACGCTCAAGACCACGGACACGCTGACCCATAATTACGCCGTTTTCTTTGGTTGTAAGCCAACTTTGTCCTAACTGACGAGCGTGGAAATCACGAATATTTTCTGCGGCATCATGGAGTGCTTTTACGAAAAATGGGTCGCACTTTTCGATTGCTTTGTCGATTTCTTCCTTTGAGATTTCTGCTTTTTCAGGTGCTTTACCATCAAATTTAATTGTGTATTCTAAAACAGCTTTATCTCCATTCGCCTTAACATTTTCAAGAATATCTGTAACGGCAAGAGTAACTTTTTTGTCAACCTCGCCACTTCTTTCTTTAAGTTGTGCGATAAGAGCTTCGTCTGCCTTACCGTCTGCAAAAACTGTGTTAATCATAATATCAATCCTTTGGAATTACATTTTCAATTTTTTCAAGAAAACTGTCAATTTCTTCACGGCGGAGCTTCATACTCGCCATATTAACAATTACTCGCGCAGAAACAGGCATAATCTTTTCTTTTACTTCGAGTCCGTTCTCTTTAAGTGTTGTTCCTGTTTCAACAATATCGACAATACCGTCGGCAAGGTTAAGAAGTGGGGCTAACTCAACAGAACCCTCAATTTTGATAATCTTTATATCCATACCCTTGCCTTCAAAATATGCCTTTGTAATATTCGGGTATTTTGTTGCAATTCGTTTTGTGTTGAATCCGTCATAGAAATCAACACCCTTTTGTGTTGCAAGCGCAAAATCGCATTTGCCAAGATTAAGGTCGGTCATTTCGTAGAAGCTTTTACCGTTTTCTACAATTGTATCTTTGCCTACAATACCTATATCACAAACTCCGTGTTCAACATAAGTGATTACGTCTGCCGCTTTTGCAAGCACCACTTCGTAGTCCCCTGCATTAAGAATTAAGCGTCTGCCTTTGTTTATAAGTTCATCACAATCGATACCCATTTTTTCGAAAAGTTCAACACTTTTCTTTTCAAGACGACCTTTTGTAAGGGCTATTCGTAATTTTCTCATACTATTTCCTCCCTTACGCTTTCTGCTTCTACTATGCAGATTTTCTTTATTCCTTTTGATTTTGCATACTCTTTTGTTTCTTCAAGAGTGTCAAATGCACTGTTTTCGCAATATGTACCATCTGCACGAAGTTTTTTAGAGTATTCAAGTGCTTTTACTATATTTTCATTTTCACCAAAAACTATAACTTCAGGCATTTTTTCATCATCAATCTCGTTTCTTGAAAGCATTACCGCAGCTAACGCACCTGTTTCAATACCAAAGCCAGTTGATGGCATATCGCGACCGAATTCTGCACCGAGCGAATCGTAGCGACCACCCGAAACAACAGAAATACCACTACCCTGTAAGTAGCCCTTAAAGATGATACCTGTATAATAATTTGTGCGGTTAACAAGACTTAAATCAATAACGATTTTTTGTGAAAGCCCTGCATCACATAAAAGTTCATATAACTCTTTTAAGTAATTAAGCGCCTTTTCGCCTTCATCACCTAAACCGATTTCTTTCGCTTTTTCAATAACTTCAAGTCCGCCAAAAAATCTTGGAAGATTACGGATTGAGTCAGTTATTGGTGTTTTACCGATTTTATCGAGAATATTGTTAAGAGAAACAAAGTTTCTGCTTTCAACACAATCATATATTTCACTGATTGTTTCATCGTTTACATTAAGTTTTTTACAAAGCTCTTTGAAGAATCCTGCATGACCGATTTCAAGTTTGAAGTCGGCTGATGTGCAATTTTCAATGGCCTCAACTGCAGTTGTAATAACTTCTAAATCTGCACGAAGTCCTGAAATGCCCATAAGTTCAATACCGCTTTGTACCGCCTCGTCACTTCTGCCTGTAAGATTTTTCTGTCTTACAAAAACATTCTGATTATAATAAAGACGAAGTGGCAAACGAGCATTTTGAAAACGTGTTGATACAAGACGTGCAATTGGAAGTGTTGAGTCAGGTCGCAACACTAAAAGTCGGCCGTAAGAGTCAGTCAAACTGTATAAATCTTCCGGATTATAACCTGAGCTGTCACGATTGAACACATCAAAGAATTCAATTGTAGGTGTCATTACTTTTTCGTAACCCTTGGACTTAAAAACTGATGAAAGTCTTTTCTCTGCACAACGGATAGCACGGCTTTCATTTGCTAAATAGTCTTTTGTGCCCTCGGGGGTGATTTTTGCATAATTCTTCATAAAAAAACCTTTTTCGTTTTGTTTTTGCGCTTTAGCGTGCTAATATGATAACACAATAAAGTATACATGTCAATGTGCAGAAAAGCAAAAGTAGCTGCAATTCTGCACATTTTATTTGTTAAGTTGACTAAAAACCAAAGAATGAAATCTGCGCGGTTTCAGGAAGGTCGTTTAATGCACCTATTTCTTTAAGTGCAGTTACAACGGCACTTGATGCGCCTGTTTTTGCTTGGAAATCATCAATTGACACGAAATCCGCACCACATTCTTCTCTGCCTGCCACAATAGATTTTGCAGCATTTTCACCAACACCTGAAAGTGCTGAGAATGGCATTCTGATTTTTCCGTCTTCTATGTAATATTCAGATGCGCGTGATTTATAAATATCAACCGGCATAAGTTCAACACCGCGCGCCATCATTTCGTTTACAACCTGAAGTGCTGTAAACTGGTCTTTTTCTTTTGCGGTCATTGGCTTTCTATCCTTTGGCTCCGCATTAAGTGGACCATGGAGTTCAACCATCTTGCGTCTTACTGCATCTCTGCCCTGACAAACTGTAACGGCGTCAAGGTCACCGCCACGGACAGTTAAGAATGCGGTGTAATATTCAGTTGGTCTGTAGATTTTGTACCAACCAAGACGAAGTGCCGCAATAACATAAGCCGCCGCATGTGCTTTAGGGAACATATACTTGATTTTACGACAAGAGTCCATATACCATTGTGGGACATTACACGCTTTCATTGCATCCTCTGCACCTTCAGGGAAGCCCACTTTTGCAACAATACCTTTACGTGTTTTTTCCATAATATTGAATGCAAGACCTGAATCAAGTCCCTTATGCATAAGATATGTCATAATACTGTCACGAGTACCGATAACCTCTGAAATTGTGCAAGTACCGTCTTTAATGAGTTCCTGCGCATTACCAAGCCAAACGTCAGTACCATGTGAAAGTCCTGAAATCTGTAAAAGGTCAGAGAAACATTTTGGTTGTGCTTCCATAAGCATACCACGAACAAAGTCTGTACCCATTTCAGGAATTGAGAGAGTACCTGTCTGTACGCCAATATCGTCAGGTGTAATTCCTAGCGCCTCTGTACTTGTACACAAACTAACGATTTTCGGGTCACACACATCAACATCCATAACAGGAATTCCTGTCATATCTTCAAGATGTTTATAAAGCGTAGGCACATCATGGCCGAGAATATCAAGTTTTAAGATTGTATCGTGCAAAAAGTGGAAGTCAAAGTGAGTTGTTTCCATATCTGATGTTGTATCGTTTGCAGGGAATTGAACTGCAGTAAAATCATAAACATCAAATTCATTAGGAACAACAACCATGCCGCCCGGATGCTGACCTGTTGTACGCTTAATGCCTGTACAACCTTTTGTAAGTCGGTCTTCTTCGGCGCGGGTTACAATTTTGCCACGCTCTTCAAGGTATTTTTTAACATAACCATAAGCGGTTTTGTCAGCAACTGTTGCAATTGTACCCGCCTTGAACACATGGTCACGACCGAACAATTCTTCAGTGTATCTGTGAGCATTACCCTGATAATCACCTGAGAAGTTAAGGTCGATATCGGGTGCCTTATCGCCGTGGAAACCAAGGAAAGTTTCGAAAGGAATTTCGTGGCCGTCACGCACCATTGGAATATCACAATGTGGGCAGTTCTTTGGTGGCATATCAAAACCAGAACCGTATTCACCATGCAAGAAGAATTCACTGTGTTTACATTCTGGACAACGATAGTGAGGTGCTAACGGATTAACTTCGGAAATACCTGCCATTGTTGCAACGAAAGATGAACCAACTGAACCACGAGAACCAACGTGATAACCGTGTGCTTCTGAGTCCCACACAAGTTTTTGTGCGATAATATAAAGAACTGCGAATCCATTTGCAATAATTGAATCAAGTTCTCGATTAAGTCGTGTTTCAACATATTCTGGAACAGGGTCACCATACCAATCTTTTGCTTTGTCCCAGCAAATCTGACGAAGTTCTTCTTCGGCACCTGGAATTGATGGTTGGAATGTGCCCTCAGGAATAGGTCTTACCTGCTCAATCATATCTGCAATCTTGTTTGTGTTTGTAACAACAACTTCGTATGCAGTATCTTCACCTAAATATGCAAACTCGTTAAGCATTTCTTCGGTAGTTTTAAAATAGAGTGGTGCTTGATTATCTGCATCATCAAAGCCCTTACCTGCCATAAGAATTGCACGGAATGCGGCATCTTCAGGGTCCATAAAGTGAACGTCACCTGTTGCGCACACAAGTTTACCGAGCTTATCGCCTATATGTATAATCTTGCGGTTGATGTTACGAATATCTTCAAGTGTTTTAATTCTGTTGTACTCTTTATTTCTGTCAGGATTTTTAGCATTCGGGTCAGAATGAGAGTCAATCATAAACATATTATTACCATCTGGCTGAATTTCAAGATAGTCATAATAATCTGCAATTTTAAGAATTTCTTCATCACTTTTCTCAAAAAGGATTGCTTTGATTAACTCGCCCGCTTCACAAGCAGAGCCGAGAATAATACCCTCTCGCAACTCATTGAGTTTTGAGCGTGGAATACAAGGTCTTGTGTGGAAATATGTTGTATGAGAAAGTGAAATAAGTTTATAAAGATTTTTAAGACCAACTTTATTCTGCACAAGCAAAATAATATGGTAACGGGGAAGTTTTTCCCAAGGGGTTTCGGGCTCCCCTATATCATCAATAAGATAACCCTCAACACCATAGATAAGTTTTATATCGTCTTTGCCCTTGCCCTTCATAGCATCAGGGTAACCCTGTGCATTACCGTGGTCCGTAATTGCAATAGCGGGGTGCCCCCAACTAATTGCTCGTTTTACAAGTTTGTCGGCAGAAGTCATACCGTCCATATCAGACATATTAGTATGCAGGTGAAGTTCAACACGCTTAACTTCTGCATTATCTTGCTTTTTAATTGGTTTTACTGTATTTACAGAAGTTGCAGAGATAATATTCTCACCTGAATATTTATCATAACTAACTTTACCGTAAACAATTACAGTTTCACCCTCTTTTAACGCACCAAGCAGGGATTTTGCATTTGCTACTGTTTCAAAAATCTTAACTGTATAAGAGTAAGTTTTATCTGTAATATTGAAATTAATAATATTATTTCTACCATCACGAGTTGTACGGACTTCAAGTGAGAAAATCTCGCCCCATACTGCTACCGCGCCACTTTCGATTGAAATATCACAAAGTTTCTGCAACTTTGATGTTCTAATAATATTTCCATAAATCGCTTTTTGTGTTTCAAGGTAAAGAGGAATACCGTCTTTTACAATATGTGCTTGCTTCTCGCTTTTAGGGACTACCGCATGAGGATTTTCTTCCACCATCTGACGATTATGTAATTCTTCCATCTGTTTTTGCATTGAGTCAAGAGCAATTTCAACATCAAAATCGTATTGATGGAATGTTACCGTGAGATTTACGCCAAAAATTTCTCTTATAATTTTTGCGATTTCATCATCAACATTTGATGCGCAAAGAATGTCTTTTCCGCCTTTTTTAAGAAGAATTTTGAATTCGCCATTTTCAACTTTATAATCAGCGTTATTAAAATAACCGTTTGCTACTGCTACACGTTCTCTTAAAATATTGATAACTAAATTTGCATATTCTGTGGTAAATCCGCTTCGAGATTCATCGCAAACAATATTTAGCTTAACATTTGTTAACTGTGAAAGAGAAGTTTCAAGTTCTTTTATTCTGTTTTCATCAATTTTTCTGTATGGTTTTATAGTGAGGGTAGCGGAATTTTTTTCTCTTGAAACTGCAAATCTTACAACTTCTGCAACTGCAAAATCAAGATAGTGGTCCCACTTGAACAACTCACCAAAAAGCATTTTAACTGTTGTCATATATTACACCATTATAATTTTTCTATTTCTTTTAACAATTCTTCTACTATTTCGTTTTCATTTACTTTTTTAAGTACTTCACCATTTTTGAAAATAACACCGCAACCGTCGCCACCTGCTACACCAATATCTGCTTCTTTTGCTTCACCCGGGCCGTTTACTACACAACCCATAACCGCAACTTTGATTGGCTTATTGTAGTTTGCAAGTGCTTTCTCAACTTTTTCAGCAAGACCAATTAAATCAATTTTTGTTCTGCCACAAGTTGGACAAGATACGATTTGTGCACAGTCCGTTTTAATACCTGCACCTTTAAGTATATCATAACCCGCTTTTACTTCATTAACAGGGTCAGCGGTCATAGAAACTCGGATTGTATCGCCAATACCGTCAAGAAGAAGTGAGCCGATACCGATACTCGATTTTACAAGTGCCATATTATGAGTACCTGCTTCAGTTACGCCTAAATGCAATGGGTAATCACACATATCTGCCACAATACGATATGCTTTAACCATTTTCTGAACATCTGACGATTTGATTGAAACAACAATGTCATTAAAATCAAATTTTTCTAAAAGTCCGATATGATACATGGCACTTTCCGCCATTGCTTCAGGTGTTGGCGAACCGTATTTTACAAGTAAGTTCTTTTCAAGAGAGCCAGAATTCACACCAATACGAATTGGCACATTATGAAGACGACAAGCATCTGCAACCGCACGCACTTTGTCATCATCACCAATATTACCGGGATTAATTCTGATTTTATCAACACCTGCCATTACACTTTCAAGTGCACAACGGTAATCAAAGTGAATATCTGCAACCACAGGAATACTAACCGCATTTTTCACCGCATAAAGAGTTTTTACCGCCTCTTTATTTGGCACAGTAAGGCGGATTATCTGACAACCAGCTTTTTCTAATTCAACGGCTTGTCTAACATTACCTTCTGCATCTTCCGCCACTACATTAAGCATTGACTGTACAGAAATTGGGTTATTACCACCGATTTTTACATTACCCGCCGTTACGACACGACTTTTTCTACGTTCTATCATAATTTCACCGTCTTTAATTCTTAATTAAAGTTACAATATCATTAAAAGTTACAACTAACATCAACAAAAGCAACAATGCAAGTCCTGCACCATGCACATAACCCTCATATTTTGGATTAATTGGTTTTCTACGAATTCCCTCTATGATTAAAAAGAACAATCTTCCGCCATCAAGGGCTGGCAAAGGAATAAGATTGAATATACCTATGTTGATTGAAATAAATGCCATCATTGTAAGGGCAGTTATAAGACCATCTTTACTTTCCACCGCACCTGCCGCCGCATCTGCAATAACATTTACAGTGCCTACAGGACCAGACAAATCTGTAAGTCCATATCTGCCTGTTATCAAATCAAAGAAACTGAGCCATACAAGTCGGGCAATTGATGCGGAGCGTTTAAACGAGTTTTCAATCACATTAAAGAAATTTGTTTCTTCACCTAAAATTACAAAATCATAAGTGATAAATGTGTATTTACCGTCTTTTTCTGTTTTGAAAGTTACATCTTTAAGTTCAACTTTCTCTCCATCACGAAGTACGGTCATATCAAAAACGCCATCATCACTTCGTCCCATAAGGAAAGAAATATCAGTATCAGAAAAAACGCGATGACCGTCAATTTCAAGAAATTCGTCGCCAACTTCAAGCCCTGTCTGTTGACTTATTGCACCTTCGTGAAATTCTAAAATCTGGTTTGTACCGATTAAATCTTCCATTGAAAGTACAGTTGCAACAATCACAACGCCAAGTATTAAATTCATAATAGCACCTGCAGCAACTATGATTATTCGTTGCCACACTTTTTTACGGTTAAAGGCGTTTTCATCCTGACTTTCAGCATCTTCGCCCTCCATACTTACATAACCACCGATTGGCAAAAGGCGGAGTGCATAAAGAGTTTCACCCTTTTTCTTTTTGAAGATTGCAGGCCCCATACCAAGAGCAAACTCATTTACTTTCACCTTAAAAAGTTTCGCAAAAGTAAAATGCCCTAACTCGTGGATTGAAATTAAAAGTCCGAAAAATAAGATTGCCACTAAAAACGGCCATATTTTAGACCAGATTTCCAAAAAATCACTACTTTCCTGAATACTTGATTACTAAATTTCTTGCCTCAATATCGGCATTATAAACATCGTCAACTGTGTATGTTTCTACTTTTGGGGCATCATTCATAACACGCTCAACAAGTTCGCCGATTTCTAAGAAACCGATTTCACCTTTTCTAAACATAAGGTTTGCCTGTTCGTTAGCACTGTTTGCAAACGCAGGGTAAAGTCCGCCACGAGCGATTGCCTCACGACAGATATTCATACACTTAAAAGTTTCATAATCGGGTTTGTAGAATGTTAATGTTCCCAACTTTGTTAAATCCAACTCCCCTGTAAGAGATTCTATTCTTTCAGGGTATGTAAGTGCATACTGAATTGGAATTTTCATATCAGGAAGCCCCAACTGCGCAATAACCGCATTATCGGTATATTCAACTGCAGAATGAATTATACTTTCTCTATGAACTACAATTTCAATTTTTGATGGATGAACATCGAAAAGCCAAACCGCCTCAATCAATTCAAGCCCTTTATTCATCATTGTAGCAGAGTCAATGGTTATTTTTTGTCCCATACTCCAGTTTGGATGTTTAAGTGCATCGGCAACTGTTACCTTTGCAAGTTCTTCTTTTGTTTTCCCGAAGAATGGACCGCCACTTGCAGTTAAAATAATTCTTTTTAATGCGCGATTTGTAGGTTGACCTTGTAAACACTGAAAGATTGCAGAATGTTCTGAATCAACAGGTAAAATATCAACACCTTTTTCCTTTGCATTGGTAGTAACTAAAAGTCCACCCGCAACAAGCGTTTCTTTGTTGGCGAGTGCTATTTTTTTGTTTGTTTCAATTGCGGCAAGTGTGGGCTTTAACCCCGCCATACCTACAACTGAGTTTATTACTGTATCAGCACTTTCTACTCTTGCACATTCGCACACGCCTTGGATGCCTGAAAGTACTTTTACATCTAAATCACTTACGCGGTTTTTAAGCTCTTTTGCCGCTGTTTCATCAACCAATGCGGCAACTTTTGGCTTGAATTCGCGTATTTGTTCTTCAATTAAATCTACATTAGAATATGCCGAAAGCGCGGAAACTGAGTAACCGCACTTTCTTGCTGTTTCTATACTTTGTGTACCAATTGAGCCAGTTGAGCCCAATATGCTTAAATTTTTAGTAGTCATTAGATAACAACTCCGAAAATGTTTATAATCGCATAAAGCGATACGAGTACAAATACTTCACTATCAAATCTGTCCATAACGCCACCATGACCTGGCACGAGATTACTGAAGTCTTTGATTTCATAATTACGTTTTAGTGCAGAGAAAGTCAAATCCCCGCAGACACCTATAAGTGACAATGGAATAGTCATTAAAACAATTGCAAGGTAATTGTTATGTGGCTCTGCAAAAACAAGATTGTCAAAAACTGCATAAAGAATTACATTTGCAAGAATACAACCGAGTGCACCACTTATTACACCTTCAATAGTTTTTTTAGGACTGATTTTTGGTGCTAATTTATGCTTGCCAAAAAATCTTCCACCGAAATAGGCACACGCATCACTCATCCATGCACAAAACATAGCGAATAAAATCAAAAACAAGCCATGTTCTTTTGTGTAATTCTGTGTTGGAAAGAATTTATCAATATCTCTCAAGAATAAAAGTACTGTTACTGCAAGTGGTAATCCCAAAGAACCGAGAAGCACCATTCCCACATCAGAAAATTTAGTTTTTTCATACCCTACAAGCATTAAAATGAATAATGCAAGAATGTATATGCAAATAAGATACACAGGGCTTAAATTAAGCGGTAACTTATCAAGGAAGTAACCGTATTCATAATACACAGGCACTAGTGCCGCAACAACTGCACTTAAAACAAGCATTGGTTTGTTCTTAAGTTTGATTGCATTATTGATTTCTAAAGAAACCATTACACAGACAATTGCACCAATTACCACAAAAAGCGGTGTGTTGCGAATGCAAAGGGCAAAAACGCCTGCAACCGTGCATAAAAGTCCGAAAATTATTCTTTGTTTCATAATTTTTGTTCCTTTTTATAAGTTATTATACCCCACCAAAGCGTCTGTTACGCTTTTCAAATTCTTTTAATGCCTCAATAAGATTTTCTTCTGTAAAATCAGGCCAAAGCACATCTGAAAACCAGAATTCAGAATATGCAGATTGCCAAGTAAGGAAATTTGAAAGTCGATATTCCCCACTTGGTCTTATAATAAGGTCAGGGTCGGGTGAGCCCGCTGTGTATAACGAATCTGAAATCATATCTTCAGTAATATCATCAACACTTATTTCGCCAGACTTTACTTTTTCTGCAATCTTTTTAACACCGTCTGTAATTTCATGACGACCACCATAATTGATTGCAAGATTCAATATAACTTTAGTTTCATACTGTGTGCCATTTTCAATCTGGTCCATAAGAGAAAGAATATCTTCCGGAATACCTTTACGGTCACCTAAAAAGCAAAGTTTGATACCTTTTTCTTCATTTTCTGCCTGACGCTCTTCTGCCTCACGAAGATACTCGCGGAAAAGTTGCATAATAGCGTCAACTTCTTCTTGTGGTCTTTTCCAGTTTTCAGTTGAAAAGGCATAGAAAGTCATACATTTAACACCTACATCAGCAGCAAATTCGCCGATTTTACGAAACGTTTTTGCACCCTCAATATGACCTTTATATCTTGGTAAATTTCTTTGTTTTGCCCATCTTCCGTTACCATCCATAATAATGCCTATATGCTTTGGCAAAACGGAAAATTGCGGTATATTTTTCTTTTCCATAATATCACAAATAGCAAATTATGGGCGAGTCGCCTCGCCCATAAAATCAATTATATCTCCATAATCTCTTTTTCTTTTTTATCAGAAACTGTGTCGATTTCTTTAATGAATTCGTCAGTGATTTTCTGAATTTTTGTTTCCGCATTTTTCTGGTCATCTTCAGTAATTTCACTGTTTTTCTTCATATTCTTGATTTTATCCATTGCATCGCGACGGATTGAACGGATTGCAACCTTTGAATCTTCTGCAATACGACTAACATCTTTGCAGAGTGACTTTCTGCGCTCTTCTGTAAGAGGAGGGAATGTGAGACGGATAACTTTACCGTCATTCATTGGTGTAATACCGATATCTGAGGCCTGAATTGCTTTTGAGATTGGGTTGATTGTGCTTACATCCCATGGCTGAATAATAAGAATTCTGCCTTCGCTTACTGAAACAGCAGCCATCTGTTGAATTGGTGTTGGCACTCCGTAATAGTCAACCTGAATTTTATCAAGAACTGCAGGAGTTGCTCTGCCTGCTCTCATTCCTGCATACTCTTTTTCAAGAGCACCTACGGTTTTAGTCATTTTTTCTTTCATTGTATCAAAAACTGTATTCATAAATCTATCTCCTTTTTGTGTTTGATTCACAGATTATTTTTCGCTTACAACAACTGTACCAACATTTTCGCCTTTAACCGCTTTAACCATATTTTCAGGTTGCTGAAGGTTAAATACGAGAAGTGGAATGTTGTTATCACGGCAAAGAGAAGCTGCAGTACTATCCATAACTGCAAGACCCTTACTTAAAATATCTTGATGTGTAATTACGTCATATTTAATAGCATCTTCGAAGCGATTAGGGTCTTTATCATAAACACCATCGACATTTGTTGCTTTGAAGATAATATCTGCGCCGATTTCTGCCGCACGAAGAGCTGCCGCTGTATCAGTTGAGAAGAATGGGTTACCTGTACCGCAACCAAAAATTACAACTCTACCTTTTTCAAGATGACGTTTTGCTCTATGGCTAATATATGGCTCTGCAATCTTATTCATTTCAATAGCAGTCTGAACACGGACAATTACGCCCATCTGTTCAAGTGAATCTGCAAGTGCCAATGAATTCATAACAGTTGCAAGCATACCGATATGGTCGGCTCTTGTTCTGTCCATATCGCCACTGCTGCGACCACGCCAGAAGTTACCACCACCAACAACAATACCGATTTCAACGCCCATTTCTGCCATTTCTTTAACTGCGGCACAAACGCTGTTTACTGTGTTAAAATCAAAGCCGTGTTTGTTCTCGCCAGCAAGAACTTCACCACTGATTTTCAAAAGGACTCTCTTATATTTAGGTTCCATAAAAAACACCTCCGCGGCAACAAATTAATCTGTTACCATATTTAGTATATTTTACCCTAAAATCCTCATTCTGTAAAGGGGCTTTTTCAACAATTACCAAGCAAATTATTCTACAAATTAAGCATTGACTAAAATAATTATACAATATATAATTAAATGGTATAATTTTGTTTAACAATCATATTTGGAGTGTGAAAAATGGCAACAGATTTCAACATTGATATAATCCGTAACCTTTTTAATCTTCCAGGAGATTTTGTAGGATACAAGCAGAACACAAACGGTCACATTAACAGTACTTTCATTCTGACTTTCAACGAAGATGGAAATACAAAAAAATATGTTCTTCAGAAAATCAGTACTGAAATATTCAAGAACCCTGAAGGTCTTATGAATAACATTGTTGGTGTTACAAAGCATATCCGCAAAAAGAATGAAGATATGAATACACCATGGGCTGACCGTTGCACACTCACATTCTTGCCAACAATCAATGGTAAATATTTCTATCTTGACGAAGAAAACAACTGTTGGCGTCTTTATGAATTCATTGATGACGTTTACACTTGTAATGCAATTGAGAATTCAAACGATTTCTATAATGCAGGTGTAGCATTCGGCGAATTTCAAAATCTTTTAGCAGATTACGACAGTACTTCACTTGTTGAAACAATCCCAAATTTTCACAATACAGTTTCACGATTTGCAGATTTCAAAAGGGCTGTTGACGAAAACAAGTCAGGTCGCCTCGAAAACGCAAAAGAAGAAGTGGAGTTTGCAATAGCAAGAGAAAAAGATACCCACATTCTTGTTGATTTGATTACAGAAGGCAAATTGCCACTCCGCGTTACACATAACGACACAAAGCTTAATAACATTCTTTTTGATAATACAACAAACAAAGGTATCTGCATTATTGACCTTGATACTGTTATGCCAGGGCTTTCACTTTATGATTTTGGTGACAGTATTCGTTTCGGTGCAAACACTGCGGCGGAAGATGAAAAAGACGTGAGCAAGGTAAGTTTGTCTATTGAACTTTATGAGGCGTACGTTAAAGGCTATTTAAGCAGTGCAAAAGATGCACTTACCGACCTTGAAAAAGAGTTACTCCCATTTGGCGCAAAGCTTATGACTTATGAATGCGGAATACGTTTTCTTATGGATTATCTTAACGGAGATGTTTATTTCCATACAGACTATGACGACCATAATTTAGTCCGTGCCCGCACACAGTTCGCATTAGTTGCAGATATGGAAAAGAAAATGGATGAAATGCTTGAGATAACAAAGAAATATTGCTAAATACATAAAATTAAAGCCGCTCAATTGAGCGGCTTTTTTGTTTTTAATATGTAATTGTGTAATCTTTTTCGAACGATGTTTCCATAGAAGCATCATGTGTGCCAAGGAAATTAACTGTTACATTAAGTTTCATTGGTGTAAAGTAGTTAGCGTGTACCATTCTGTTAGTTGATTTTTCAAATTTCGCAATCACTCTACAATCCGTATATTCAGTTGTGAAAGATTTAACAATACCTTTTGCTTTTGCCTCTACTTCTTCTGCTTCAACCACATCAAACATTGAGCCAGTACCTTTGCCGATAACAGGATTATTCTGGTCTTTAACTTTAATAGTAATTATGTAATAATTACCTTCTTCTTTGCAAGTTGCTTCTTCAACATCGTTAACTGTAACACAACTTACATAACTCTGTTTTGGCACCTGGAAATTTTCAATAATCTCTTCACGGGTTGCAAATTCTATTGGTTCAGTATCGTCTGCCATAGCTGTATCTACCAATCCAGCCAAGCCCATAACTGCTTGTGGTGCTACAATCTCACCAACTTCACGATCTTCGTAATTCTTGACTACTTTTGTTGCTTCAGTTTTAACTCTGTCAGCATTCTTATTGAAATAGGCAACAATTTCTGCAACTGTTTCAGGTTTATCTGACTTAGCTTTTGTAGTTGATTCATCCTTTTTAGTTGGCTCATCTTTTATGTTTGCATCTGCTTTTGTTGTGCTTTCTTCTGAATCTGCAATTGTTGTGCTTTCAGTAGTTCCTTCTGTTGTTGTAGTTGAATCATCACCTTTATCCGGCTTTGGAATAAGCAAAGCAACAATTACAACAACAATAACAAGAATAACAGAAATTACCGCAATAATTGTTGATTTGACTTTATCTTTTTTCTGTTTTGCAGATAATTCAACTGCTTTTGCCTCTGCTACGTCGCTACTATAAAGTGGCTGACCACAATATGCACACACGGTTGCATATTCATTCATATTTTCTTTTTTACAATTTGGACAAATCATATCCCCATACCCCTTTAAACTATATATTTAGTGTTGCAAGACCGCCTTCACTTGTTTCACGATAAGCCGCGTGAATGTCAAGGCCTGTTTTTCTCATTGTTTCAATAACATTATCAAGAGAAATTTTTCTTGTTTCGCTTAAAAAGCTTGCCAAGTTTACCGCATTAATTGCGCGCATTGCCGCAACCGCATTTCGCTCAATACAAGGAATCTGTACAAGACCACAAATCGGGTCGCAAGTAAGCCCCAAATGATGCTCAATAGCAATCTCGGCTGCATATTCAATCTTACCCCTTTTAAGACCAAACAACTCGCCTAATGCTGCCGACGCCATAGCACAAGCAGTACCAATTTCCGCCTGACAACCACACTCTGCACCCGAAATTGATGCATTTGTTTTAACAAGGTTGCCAATAAGTCCGCCTGTTGCAAGAGCTTGCAAAACTTGACGGTCAGTAAATCCGTGTTTAAGTTGCATATAATAAAGTACCGCAGGTAAAACACCTGATGCACCGCAAGTTGGTGCAGTTACGATTGTATGACCTGAGGCATTTTGCTCACTTACCGCAAAAGCGTATGAACAAACTTCACGGTTTTCACGAGTTTCGGCGCTCTCGCCAATGTGTTCCATATTATATAAATATTTTGCTTTTTTCTGCACTTCAAGTCCGCCAGGGAGAATACCCTCATCTTCAATACCACGCTCAATAGCATCTTTCATTGTCCGCCATACTTTTGCTAAGTATTCCCAGATATATTCACCCTCAACTTCATCAACATACTGCCAAAGACGATATTTTTTCTCTCTGCAATATGCTTTAATATCAGAAAAAGTACTTAATTCATATACAATTGGCTCTTTTGCAGATGATGAACCCTCAAACTCAATTCTGCCGCCACCAACACTGAATACTCTTGCAAAATCAACCTGTTCACCATTTTTATATGCGAACAATTCCATTGTATTAGGATGTCCAATATCAGTTTTGTCGTAATCGAACTCAACTGTTGTAGGAATTGGAGCTAAAGTATTTTCAATAACAGAGTCAGTACAGTGTCCTTTACCTGTTTTTGCAAGTGAGCCATATAAAATCACCTTAAAACTGTCTGCATCTTCATTCTTTTCTTTAAAGATTACACACGCTTTTTCAGGCCCCATTGTATGTGAACTTGACGGACCACAACCAATTCTGTAGAGTTGATTAAGAGACTCCATTCCATTCATTTCCTTTTTTGAATAAATATCGTTTGTCATAAACGAACCCTCTTGAATTTTCTTTACTTTCTGCCTTCAATCAACTTTTCATAAATACGCTGGCAGTTATTTTGGTCGCTGAACATAAAGAAATCATCAATTCTTTCACGATACATTTCTTTCAACTGACAACCATTTTCTATGTACTCAATTATGCGATTTACAGTTGACTCCAAATCATACTCAACCTCGCCGAAACCATCACGCTCATACTCAAAATAGCCTGTTTTACAAACATGACTTCCGCCAAAAAATTCTTCCACATCGAAATGTGCATATACAATAGGTTTTTTCAAGTATGCGAAGTCAAAAACTGCTGATGAATAATCAGTAATAACCAAATCGCTGTGTGCATATATGTCCTTATATGCCGTTTTTGAATCCAAAAACTCAATTGCTTCATTTTGGTCGAACAAATTCAAGTATGGCTGAAGCGTCGGATGTGGGAAGAAAGCTATTGTGTAACCATATTTTTTTGCTGCTTCCAAAAGTTTTTCATCGTTGATTAGACTATTATAAAAACGGAAAAACGCACTTTCTTGAAAATCGGGAACAAGTGTCCATCTGTCTGTTTCTACATCCCAGCTACCTGCCAGATATCTTCGCCAAGTAGGCATAACAACAATTTGCTTTTTAGAGTCATTATACAAGCGGTCAAAACGAGCAAAGCCCGTAAGCCAGATATTATCTTCATTGTAATGATACTCATTCTGTAAAAACGCTTTGTATTCAGGTTTTGTTGCTGAAACCAATCCAAAAAAGTTTTTATTATATTTTCCTAACCATTTTGAAACGTCGTTTTGCGTAACACCGTGCTGTAAAAATACAAATTTACACTCATTCCAAATATCACGATACGTGCAATTATATATTCCATTCGGATTAAAAATCTCATTTTCTGCGTGACTTGAAATAATATATTCGCTTATCAATGCCAAACGCTTATGCTTGATAGAACCTTTTTTTACAACAGGACCAATTTTCTTCAAGCGTTCAAAATCCTCGGAGGACGGAAGCAGTACAAAACGTGCATCAATTTCCTTGTGATTTGCACGCATATATCTGAATAGCGCTTCGCCATTATCACCCGCAATAGAAGCACGGTCAGAAATTAACCAAACTGGCTTACGTTTAAATGCTTTATAAATACGATAGGCTATTCTGTTTATTGCTGCTTTTCTGCCTCTGTAATGGTTAAAGACAAATAATTCCAAAAGATATTTTACTTCACGAGCAATTTTTCTTAACAGCGTGGCTTTTCGCAAATGAATTACATTCTTATCTGCAGAGATAACCCAATTTTCTTTACAACAATAAGAATACTTAAAAGAAACGCTTAGCGGTAAGAAATTCTTTAAAACCAATCTGCTTAAAGGAATAATTTTGCCGTTAATATTTGCTGCTATACGCACCCTATATGTTTCATCTGACAAGGGTATTTTAACAGAAAATCCCTGTACTTTCGAGATTTCTTCTCCCCAAGCCAACACAATCTTATCTCGTTCAACATATTGACAGGGGTATGCCTTGTCATTTACCAACGCAACCAATTCCAATTTGTCAAAAAGAAAAGCGTAGGTCGACACAAATCCTTCTAACTCCAAACAATTATTGCGAACATTCAAAAACTCCAAATTTGCACGGCACTTGGAAACCTTGAATTTTGCGTCATCTGAAAAACTGTACATAATGTCTTTTTCTAATTCAACAACTTCGGGAGCATTTTCGTATTTAAGCTTCAATGCGAAAATTTTATGTTCACGATATAATTTTTTCTGTGCCATAAGAATGTCATCGTCAATATATTGAAGCGTCTTTTTTACAAGGTTAATGTATTCTTCAACCTCTGAGTCCGATAACAAACCGTAGGGAAGCTCTGTTTTTTTTACTCTCCATTGTAAGTCGTACATAAGCACATACTGCAAGTAACGAGGCACATAACCCACTTCATTTAGCGCTTTTTCTACCAAGTCGCGATGAAAATACTTTAATACTGGCAGATACCACTGTGTCTTTTGTTCACCACTTTGAATTGCAGAAGCAGGTCCTGCTTTTCGGACACGATAACGATAGTTACAGCTTGAAACCAAGCCCAATGTCTTTTTACCCATTATAATCTGCTGTGCAAAAAGAGCATCTTCAGCGTATGCCAATCTGGTTTCAAAGCGTGTTCCAGATATGGCTTCACGCTTAATAAACACACTTGCAATGTGCATTTGGACGTTGTCCGGCTCAGCTTCCAAATCTACAACACGATTTTCATTTGTGAATTTGTAATTCAACAAATGCTTGCCTCTTCTTCCTTCAAAATACATCAAAGGAATAGCAACTGCATCGGTTTTTTCATAGTTTGCCTCAAAGAAGTTCCAAATTTCACTAAATGTGTTGGTGTCAAAATAATCGTCCGAATCAATGAAATTGATATATTTTCCTTCAGCCAATTCCAAACCTGCATTTCTTGCAGAGGACACACCACCATTTTCTTTATGAATAACAACAATGTTATCAGGATATTTCTGAGCATATTCGTCGCATATAGCGCCACTATTATCAGGTGAGCCGTCATCAACAAGAATAAGTTGAACATTCTCAAATCCTATATCCTGTGCAATAATACTTTCTATTGTTTCTGCAACGAACAATTCAACATTGTAAACCGCGGTTACAATAGAAAACTTATATTTATATTCTGCCATATCCATCTTTCCTCTTTACAAAAGTTACTTCTCAAATGATGATTTTTCAGGGAATTTCTGTTCAAAAATATCAATTATCTGTTGCTTCTTCTCTTCAAAATCTTCTGTTTTTGCATTATCGTTAATACAGATAAGTGCATGTGTTTGATTTTTCAAATCTTCACAAAGACGATTGAAATTCTTTCTTTTTACGTGATAGCAAAACGCAAAATCACCACGGCGCACATTGAATTTGCCGTCTGCCAATTGCCAATACTTCATTACCCACTGGTTTACATCACCATTTTTACGGAATTTATGCTGACAAGTTTCATCAAGTATCTCAAATTCTTCTTCCCACACTTTTTCAAATGTAGATTTCAAGAAGTTGTTTGAAACGTGTTGATTATAAAAACCTGGGAACCAGAGCCAAGGATAAAGCAACACATTTTTAAGCACATTCATATATCCGTTCTTTGGATGATACCACTTTTTCCAATGTTGCTTCATTACCTGCTTTTTCTTGAAATGAGAATTAATAACAACCAAATCAGCTGCGTGAAAAAAACCTGCGCTGTCTTTACCAAAATAAGTGCAGTTAATTGCACCTACATCAAGTGGCAATCCGTTCTTGAAGAAATCCTCAGGGTTTACAGGTCTGTTAATGAAATTATCATCATTAAAATACACAAACTGCTCTGCAAGACCTTCAATTCTGTGCAAGTTAAGTTCAATAGTATGTGAACTGAATGTTGGAAGATATTCTTCAGGAATATAGTCCTTATGATTAACAATATTGAGCTTCGGATTTGTTGTATCAAGCCAAGGTGGTAAGTGCCCCCAGGTTACAAAATGGATTTTATTAACCCAAGGTGCATATTTTTCAACTGCTCTGAACCAGGACTGAAGATTGTCCCAGTCTCTGTATCGCACTTCACTATTTGAACTTGTAACAACGCTACCGTCATACTGTGCTTTTTCTTTGCGCCATTCAGGGTCAGCACCGTCAACCCATATCATTACAAAATCTATTGGTTTATTCATATCAGGTTTCATTAAAATCCCCTTTTCATTTCTCGAATGATGATTTTTCTGGGAAATTGCGCTCAAAAGCATCAATAACGATTTGTTTTTTGCTTTCAAAATCTTCTGTATTTATTGTGTCATTTATACAAATCAAAGAATGATTTTTTTCTTCAAGTTCTTTGCACAAATCCTTAAACATTTCGTTATCAATATGATAACATTGTGCAAAGTTTGCATCACGCACCACAAACTTACCTTCTGCCATCTGCCAGTATTTCATTACCCACTGATTAACATCACTTTTTTGGCGGAATTTGTGCTGACAAGTTTCATGAAGTGTATTATACGCTTTGTCCCAAACTGTTTCAAAAGTAGATTTCAAAAAACTGTTTGGTGTATGTTGACAATACATTCCCGGGAACCATGGCCAAGGGAACAAAAGCGCTGTACGGATTACATTCTTAAATCCGTTTTTAAGATTAAACCATTTTTTGAAATCCTGTTTCATACACTGATGCTTATTGAAATTATCATTTATAACCTCAATATCTGACCCATGAAAATGGCCTGCACTATCGTCTGCAAAATAGATACAATGTACTGCTGCAGTGTCACAAGGAAGTCCCTCTTTGAAAAAATCTTCGGGTAAAACAGGTTTATTTAAAAATGTGTCGTCATTGAAATAAACAAACTGCTCTGCAAGACCTTCAATTCTGTGCAAGTTAAGTTCAATAGTATGTGAACTGAATGTTGGAAGATACTCTTCAGGAATATAATCCTTATGATTTACTATATTAAGTTTCGGGTTAGTTGTGTCAAGCCATTCGGGCAAATGACCCCATGTTACAAAATGGATTTTATTAACCCAAGGTGCATATTTTTCAACCGCTCTGAACCAATACTGAAGATTATTCCAATCTCTGTATCGTACTTCACTATTAGCAGTTGTCACAACACTTCCGTCATATTTGGCTTTTTCTTTGCGCCACTCAGGGTCGGCGCCATCAACCCATATCATTACAAAATCTATTGGTTTATTACTCATAATTTATTTCATAAATTCGTCATACTTTGGAAGGACTTCCGCAGTTGTACCATACATTTTCATTTCGCCATCATGAATCCAGAGAACATTGTCACAAAGATTTTTAATTGTATCTGAACTGTGAGAAACAATCAAAACTGTTCTGTCTTCATTAGAAATGAGTTCTTTCATTTTTGCATAACTCTTTTTCTTGAATTTGGCGTCACCAACTGACAAAACTTCGTCAATAAGCATAATATCAGTTTCAAGAATTGCGGTAATTGAAAATGCAAGTTTTGAATACATACCACTTGAATATGATTTTACAGGACGGTCAATGAAATCGCCCAACTCTGAAAACTCAATAATTTCTTCAAGCTTTTCGTCAATAAAATCTCTTGAAAATCCTAAAAGCATACCTGAAAGGTAAATATTTTCTCGCCCTGAAAGCGCATTCTGAAAACCTACACCAATTGAAAGAAGTGAGATTGTGTTGCCGTGCAAATCAATCTCGCCTTCGTCAGGTGAAAAAATACCTGCGATAGCACGAAGAAGTGTTGATTTACCACTACCGTTTTTACCAACAATACCTAAAATCTGTCCTTTTGGAACTTCGAAGGACACACCTTTGACTGCTTCAAAATACTTTGTTTTTGAATATGTTGAACGAGATACCAATGCTCTGAAAAATGAAACTTTGTTCATCATACGGTATCTGATTTTAACATCTTTTACTGAAATTGCAGATTCGCTCATTTTGTGTCCCTCCTTTTTATATAACCTTAACGTAAGTATTTTCGTGTTTATAAATTGTTCTTATTCCAATAGCAGAAATTACAATTGCAATTACTGCCCATATTGCAAGAGAAATATAATGAGGTTCTCCATCATAAAGCAACACGTTTCTCATATCTGTCATAATAAGTGCAATTGGATTACAATGTATGAGTATATTACCTATAAGCTCATTTTTAGGTAAAATTCTTGTTTCAATTGAATAGAAAATACCTGATATGTAGAACCCTAACTGAAGCGCAACGGTAAGCACATTCATAAGGTCTTCAACGAAAACGCCAAAATGAGTAACGATTGTCGTAACTGCAAAAGTTATCATAAACAACAAGAGCCACAAAGGGATTACCCAAAGCGCTTTCCAATTTACAGGCACCTGATAGAAAATCATAAACAAAACTGTAAGCGCACAAGAAACAAACATTTTAATGCCGAAGATAGTTTCTTTTTCAAGAATGAATATAAACTTTGGAATATACACTTTTGTTACAATGCTTTTTTTGTCTTGAACAAGTTTAACCCCGGCTTTAACAGTTTTACTGAAAAATTGCCATGTGTTAAGACCTATAAAAACAAATACAGGAAAATATGGTTCACGACTGCCGAAAACATAAACTGCCACAAAAGAATAAACAAGCATATAAAGCAATGGGTCAAGAATCCACCACATCCAACTTAAAAATGAACCAGCAACTTCAGCTTTCATTCCTGATTTTGCGGCATAAAGCGTATAACTTTTGAATTTTTTAATATCGTTTATAAATCTTTTCATAAGAAAATCTCGCTTCCTTTGAGCATAGTTATATACGATATTTATTATATCACTATATTACAACTTTTTCAAGTATTGTAACTGGTTTGTAATAGTTAAATTTTATTGACACGCGCCTTGTTATAAAGTATAATTTTAGCGATAGGAGGCACAACTATGTCAAATCCTTATATCAGTATAATTATGCCTGTATATAAAAATGAAGATTACCTTAAAACAAGCGTTGAGTCTATACTCCAGCAGACGTTTACAGACTTTGAACTTTTGCTTGTTGACGATTGCTCACCCGATAACAGCGGTGCAATCTGTGATGAATACGCAAAAAAAGACGACAGAATAAAAGTTTTGCATCTCGCACAGAATGGTGGCGCAGGCAATGCGAGAAATGAAGCTATGAAAGTAGTTGCAGGTAAATATCTTTGTTTTATTGATGCAGATGATTATATTGATGACAATATGCTCTATAAACTCGCAGAAGCTGTTACAGAATTTCCTGCAAAAGTTGTTGTATTTGGACTGATTGAGGAATATCTCACAAAAGATGGTGACCCATTAAGTGCACAAGCGATTTGTTATCATGAGAGCAAAGTTCTTAAAACTCAGCAAGAGGTAAGAGACGAAATTTTACCGCTTGAAAAAATCGATTTCTATGGTTCCCCTTGTAACAAAATGTATGAAGTTGAATATTTAAGGTCAACTGGTGCCAAATTCCCAAAAATGAGGTTTAATGAAGATATTATTTTTAATATTGACTTTTTTATGGATGTTGACAGTTGTATCATCCTCCCCATTGCACCATACCATTATCTTAAACGTTCAGGCAGCACAACTGGTAGCTTTATTCCAACATATTTTGATGACATTATGGTTAAAATTGACCGGTTATATGACCAGTTTAAATACTGGGATATGTTGACTGATGAAAATCTTCACATAATTGCATTGCGATATGTAAGATACATGTTTTCAGCCCTTGAACGCAACTTTGATAATCGTTCAGGAATGACGGCAAAGCAGAGAAAAGAATTTCTAAAAAAAGAATTTCACAGCGAAAGATACAAGAATTTTGAACCGTATTTATACGGCGACAGATTTATAGGCATCATGGCAAAAGTTTACAGGACGAAAAGCTGTTTTCTTTGCCTGACTCTTGCAAAAGTGATTTCGATTGTTAAAAAATTACTTCCTTTAGTTTTCAAAAAAATCAGTTAAACGAACATAAAAATCAAGGACTATTGGTGGAATCACTAATAGTCCTTGATTTATTTCTTCTTTTTTACTGTAACTGCGGATGTGGCACAATATACTTTTTCTGCACCGCGGATTTTCATAATTAATGCGCAATTATTAAGGGTTTCGCCCGTTGTCATAATGTCGTCAACAAGAAGAACTGTTTTGCCTTTTAAACTCACACCATTTCTCACATCATAAACACCATAAATATTGCCTTTTCGTTGTTGTATTGGCATATCGTGTTGAGTTTTAACATCAAACAATTTTACAAGTGCATTTTTAAGCGGTATTTCAAGAATTGTTGAAATCCTTTCTGCAAGCAATTCGCTCTGGTTGTAATCTCTTTCAATTTTCTGCACATTTGAAAAAGGTACATAACATACAAAATCGAATTTTACATTTGCAAAATCTTTTTGAATACACGCTGACATTTCTTCTGCCAAAATATGTGCAAAATGAGTTTTACCATTAAACTTAAATAACTTTAAGCACTCTTTAATACCTTTTTCGTAATAAAATGGTGCCGTTATTCCGTCAAAATTCATCTTGTGTTTTTTACAACCGCAACGCTCTTTTGAAGCACCACAAAATTCACATTTTTCACCAGTAATACACGGAAGATTTTTACCACAATCTTCGCACATTTCCTCGTTTTCACCTATAAGAGCATTGCAATATTTACAATGATTTGTAAATACAAACCACAGAAATGTTTTCTTTATTGAATTGAATACGTTTTTGAAATCCATAGCCGTCCCTCACAAGTCCCGACTATTATATCATAACGAAAAAAGGCAGACAAGTGTCTGCCTTATCTTTAATTAAGAAGAAATATTCCGCAATTCAGATACCCCGCGAATGTTACCCATATAAGATATGGAATTAGAATTTTACCTGCAGTTTTGTTAACTTGATAAAAGAAATATATGTTTACAACAATTGCAACCCACAACAAAACAAGCCAGATAAATGCGAATAAAAACGCTCGTGCATTAAAGAAAATTATAGACCAGAAGAAATTGAAAAACAACTGTACACCAAATGAAATATAAGCAGGCAAATTACTTTTTGTGTCCTTCGCCATTACCACAAGATACAAGGCAACACCCATTGAAATATAGAGAATTGTCCACACCACAGGGAACAACCAACCCGGTGGTGATAATGGTGGTTTGTTAATTTCTTCAAACAGCTGCATATTTCCCGACGTAAGAAGTGCCGAAACTCCACCCACACCTAACGGTATTGCAAGACACAACAAGAACTTTTTCCACATAATTATCATAATCAATCCCCCCGACATATTTTATGCCGAGGGGACTTTTCATATTCCACTATAAAAACTGTCGCATCTGAATTGTTAAATCTTCTTCAAGATTAATAAGTCGTTTACAGATATCTTTTGACTTTTCATCCGCCGCGGTATATTGATTAAGATATTTGTTAAGGGACTTCACGCCCATATTGCAACCTTCTGTAATAAGGTCTGCAATAGTGTTGTCCGACTCATTCACAACAAGTTTCATATTTGTTTTAAGCCAAGACATACCCTTTGCCATTGGATTTGGCTCTTTGCCGTCATCATGATATTGGTCAAGTAGTTCTTGTAAATCTCTATCAAGTTTTTTGTGCTCATCCTTGTTATCTTCAAGGTCTTTTTTTAATCTTTCGGATTTAACATACCCAAGTACATCATCAATTGATGAAATACCCATTTTAATTCCCGCATCACACTCGCGTAAAAGTTTAATTGTATCTTGTTCAATCATAAAAATACTCCTTTGCTTTTTTAATAGTATTTACCAAAAAACAAGGAGTATTATAAATTTATTTTTTAAAATTGAGATGCTCTTTTCAATGCATCATCAATGTGTGGGCAGAAATTTTCAGCGCCTATTTTATCGTAAAATCCTGACTTTTGCATAGCGTGTAATGGTTGTTCGTTAACGTGAGAAAGCACAAGAGCAACGCCTTTGCTTTGACACTTCTTGTGAAGCATTTCCAGTGAATTCATGGCAGTTGCATCTATTGCAGATACCGCTCTCATTCTCAACACAATACAATGTGTTTCTTCATTGTATTTAATATCAAGTATTTTATCTGCCGCACCGAAAAAGAGTGGTCCACTGATTTCATAAACGCGCACATTCTGAGGTACAACTTTCAAATCAAGACTGTCTTTATCGTTTTCAGCATCAACGTATTTCCAACCTGTTACAGATGTTTCTTCGCTCATTCGTTTCATAAACAACATCGCCGCAAGAAGCATACCTACTTCAATAGCAATTACAAGGTCGAAAATTACTGTAAGACCGAATGTTATTACCATAACGATAATATCGTTTTTAGGGGCAGATTTTAATATGTGCACAAACTTTTTCCATTCGCTCATATTATAAGCAACCATAAAGAGAATTGCCGCAATTGTTGGCATTGGAATAAGCCCCGCAAGAGGCATAAGGAATAACAAAACGAGCAAAAGCACCACTGCGTGAACCATACCCGCTACAGGAGTACGACCACCATTTTTTGCGTTTGCTGCGGTTCTTGCGATAGCACCTGTAGCAGGGATTCCACCGAATAATACTGATGCAATATTACCAACGCCCTGAGCAACTAACTCCGCATTAGAATTATGTCGAGAATGCACCATACTGTCAGCAACAACACATGAAAGTAAAGATTCAATTGCAGCTAAAATCGCAATTGTGAATGCATCAGGCAATACTGCTGATACCTTTGCAAAGCTAAATTCCATACCAGTCAAAACAAACTGTGGAAATCCTGATGGAATTGTATATAGGTCACCTATTGTGAAAACTCCGCTATCAAGTCCCGGAATAAACTTCACCATAAGCGCACCCACAATTACCGCGATAAGTGAAGGTGGAATTTTCTTCTCAATTTTTGGATATATAATAAGAATTGCAAGCGATACGGCACCAACTAAAAGTGCTTGCCAACTGAATGTGCCGATTGCTTCAATATTTGCTTCAATCTTTTCAATTGTTTCAATTGGTTTAATTCCGTTTTCATATTGAAGTCCAAGAAAATCTTTAATTTGACCAATGAAGATTGTAACTGCAATGCCTGCAGTAAATCCTGTTGTAATTGTGTAAGGAATAAATTTAATAAGGGCGCCAAGTTTGAAAACACCCATCAAGATAAGAAAGATACCCGCAAGAATTGTGGCAATAATAAGTCCTTCCATACCCTGAGTGGCAACTACACCTGCAACTACCGTTGCGAAAGCCGCTGTAGGACCGGCAATCTGTACTCGGCTACCGCCAAGAAACGATACCATAAATCCCGCAAAAATAGCAGTATAAACACCGCAAGCTGGCTCAACTCCTGACGCTAACGCCAACGCGATTGATAATGGTAAAGCGATAATTGCAACTATTACACCTGCAACAATATCTTTAACGAGTTGGTCTTTATTGTAATTTTTAAGAACTGAAAAAAGTTTTGGTTTAAGATAAAATTTCTTCATATATACCTCATCCACTTAAAGTTTTATTATTAAACAACGGTTAAAATATTAGCACTTTTGTACAATATAGTCAAGATTTATTTGTGAATTTCGCATACAAAAATATCACAAAAAAGGTAGGAAATAAATCCTACCTTTTTTGTTGTTAATCAATATATTGTTTTACAAATTCATAAGCATCTTCAAAACAGATTTTACTCTTTTTGAATATAGGCATAACTGCCCAAGCGTGATTACCGATAATTCCGTCAGCTTTGTATTGTTTATTCTCTACACCAAGATTATCTAAATCTGCACACAAATCAAAAGTTTCGAATCTTAACTTATCGTTTGTTGACCATACTGCGTAGGTTGGTGGAAATTTATCAGTAATTTTTGGTGAACAGTATTTTGCATCATCGGTTTTTAGGTATTCTCTTGTTTCTTCAAGAGTTTTTCCTAAAAATGTTGGCACCATAACTTTCATATCAGGAAATTTTGACTGTTCTTTATTTGCATCAGTAAGTCGTTGCAAATCATAGCAGCCGCTTATTGAAACAAGTGCTTTGATTTTTACATCATCAAAATGTTTGAATTTAATGCCGAGTGCATCAAGAATTGACTTATCATTAAGGCATGATGCTACATAAGTAATATAGTAACCCCCTGCACTCTCCCCTGCGATTACAATGTTCTGTGGGTCAAAATTATTTTCGTCAGCTGTATCTAAAATCTTATCAAGTGCTTTGAAAATTTCGTGAAGTTGTGCAGGGTATACCTTGTCAGGTGCCCAAGTGTAGCCGATTGACGCCGTATAAAATCTTTTTTCTGCCCACTGTGAAATATAACGATTTCGCATAGGGGTAATTCCTGAAAGCCAACCACCACCATGAATATAAACAAATAACGGTTTTTTAGTTTCTTTCAAATCTTTGCGATAATATGTATAGATTTTATTAAGTTTGCCCTCATCATAACTTGTAATTTTATACTCAAGATTTTCAGGGCAAGGGCGCGCTGTAAGCACATGAACTAGCAATTCTGTAAAATTATACCAATATTGCCCGATTTTTCCTCGTCTGTATACTTTTTTATCCATTCAAATCACCTGAAAAAATTGTAACACAAATACTAAAAAATGGCAATAAATAGAGTATAAGCAGTTAAATTATTTATTCTGAATATTTTTTAAAAATATTATACCCTTAATTATCAATAACACAAATACAACAACTACCGCGTAAACCTCTCTTGTTATTGTGAGAAACAACACTGTTAAAATACTTATTACTATTGATATTTCCATAAACGATTTACCGCATTTTTCTACCTTGATTTTTGTTAGTATTATCTTTACAACTCCTGACGCTACAAGTAAAGCAAACATAATCCAACAAACTGTTTTGTTGAGCCCAGTAGTTTGTGTGTAGTTAAATAGATTCACAGAGTAAACAAATCCGTCAATTGTATTGGGGTATAAAGGTAAAACTACAAGCACAAATGATAATAAATCCACAATCCCAAATAACAAATCACACATATTTCTTATATTTGATTTATTTTCTTTTTCGGCAAGTGAAAGAAGTTTTTCTCCCGACAACAAATCGTCGATTGATACTGAAAAGAACTTTGATATGTCTTTTAATGAATCAATACTAGGGTATCCTCTGCCTGATTCCCATTTTGAAATAGCAGTACGAGACACATATAAGGCATCTGCCAATTCTTCTTGTGTAAGACCTTTACTTTTTCTTAAATTTTGGAGTTTTTCGTTGAATTCCATAACACAATCCCCTTATAAGCATAAAACAAACCTGCACTCAAAAGGCAAGAGCCGATAATATCGGTTAACCAATGGACGCCTGAAATTAGTCTTCCCACTACCATAAATACAGAAAATGCAACTGTAAATATTGTTATAAATCTTTTTAATGTGATACTTTTTAATCTTTGATTAACTTGAAACACAAGCGTTGGCATAACGCACAACACAAGTAGCGTTGTTGACGATGGGTAAGATGCCTCCATAAAACCATTTATAAGAATTGGTCTGTAATTGATTGGGTGCATTTCAAAAATTAGATAGCACAATATTACTATAACATAATATACGCCTAAAATGATAATATCAAAGTCAACTTTTAGCAGATTTTTTCGTTTGATTAATTGAACAAACCCCAAAAAGCCGAAAATCATACAAATGAAAATGGATACAAGACCTAACCAATCCGTAACAGTATAAAGTGTCATATTCACACCTGTTAATGAGTGAAACCAGCCATTTATTGTTGCAAACCCTATATTTGTGCCCTTTACACCTATGGGTTGCACATCTATTGTTAGTATTAACATTGTCCAGAATGCAAAGAAAATAATAAACACTATTCCTGATATTAGATTTTTCATACCTTTTGTTTTCATATAATTTGTGTCCTTTCTTTTGTAAAATTACAACTTAACACTAACATAAAACAAAAAGAGTATATAGTATTTTATCGTAACAATCACGATACTTTTCGTGTCATAACAAAAGAAACCCTTGAAAATCAAGAGTTTCTGTAAAAAATATAACGCTCCATTCGGTCAGAAACATCATTCACTATTCATTAGCGAAGCGTCTTCATTTTTTCATTATTCAATTGAAATTCCGTTCCCCATTAATGAATGATGAAGAATGAATAGTGAATAATACAAACAAAAATCCGTCCACTTTCGTGAACGGATTTTCGTTTGGCTCCCCCAGTTGGACTCGAACCAACGACCCTGCGGTTAACAGCCGCATGCTCTACCGACTGAGCTATAGAGGAATATTTATGTCGGCATTACCTATTTTCCCGGGCCGCTTCCAGCCAAGTATCTTCGGCGCAAATGAGCTTAACTACTGTGTTCGGGATGGGAACAGGTGGACCCTCATCGCAATCAACACCGACTATGAATTGACCTTTTAAGCCAATTGTTTGTAATATAGTATAGACCTTATAGTCAT
>JAGBSJ010000002.1 GCA_017631955.1 Clostridia bacterium | reverse complement strand
TGTCGCAAACGATGTTCTTGAAGGCGTTGCTATCATGAAGAAAGAGGGTGTTGACGTTTCTATCACAGGTAACTCAACTAACCCAACTCGCTTCCAGCACCCAGTTGCAGGCACATACAAGAAGTGGGCTATGGAAAATGGCGTAAACTACTTCTCAGTTGCATCAGGTGGCGGTACAGGTCGTACACTTCACCCAGATAACATGGCTGCAGGTCCTGCTTCTTATGGTCTTACAGACACAATGGGTAGAATGCACGGCGACGCTCAGTTCGCTGGTTCATCATCAGTTCCTGCTCACGTTGAAATGATGGGTCTTATCGGTATGGGTAACAACCCAATGGTAGGCGCAACAGTTGCATGTGCAGTTGCTGTTGAAGAAGCAAGCAAATAATTAAAGCTAAATAAACAAATATAAAAAAAGACGGAGTTTTTACACTCCGTCTTTTTGTTTGCTATTTTTAATGCTTAAAGCACTTGTTATACTGTTCAACCCATTTAAGAATTGCTTTGCGGTTGTATTTTTGTGGCATAGCTGCTGTAACTGCAGTTGCTTTGCCGAGTTGCAAGCCCATATTAACAACTTTTTTAAGGATTGCTTTGTTGTTAATGAGCCCTTGCACTTTAATCTTAATATCGGCAGGGCTCATACCACTAAGCATTGCACCTAAGCTTGAAGAATCTGCGTCAATTGTCATATCTTCTGCGTTAAGAATGCCTTTTGCGAATATGTAGTCAAGTTCACTACCCTCAAGACGAGTAAGAAGGAGCTTTACACAAGCCATAGGTGCCATTGATGCGCCTATTGCCTTGAAATAATTCTTCTGATATTCCCAAAGAGTTTCAGCACTGAATGAGTTGCTGTAATCACTTGAAACGGCGTCTGCAAGGATTTTTGCGGCCTTAAGAGCGTTTGCAATACCTGAACCGATAATCGGCACAGTCATAAACGCAGAGTCGCCGATTGCAGCATAGCCGTCAGCAACCATAACACCAAGTGGTTGACGGACAGGAATATTTGCAAAGTCGCCAGCGCGAATAATTTCAGTGCCAATGCTTGGATTTGTTGGTCGCATTAAGTCGATTTGCTCAATTGCATAATCAAGGTCAAATTTGTGGAAACGACCAATCAGCACGTCGGTATGGTCTTCTTCAGTCGCAACCCAAGAAATGCCTAACTCGTTGTTAGGAAGCATAATAATCTTGAATTTTTCATCATCTTTAACCTCTGCGGTTTTGTTGAAGAATGCACGATATACATAAAACTGTTCGTATTCAATAGGGTTATTCTGAATACCAGTTGAAGATGGCATTTTCTGACGAAGAGGGGAGTTAAGTCCACAAGCATCAATAACAAGGTCAGCGTAGTATTCGCCCTTGTCTGTTTTAATGCCTACAACTCTGTTGCCAAAGAAAAGTGGCTCTTCAACATTGTGCTTATATTCAAACTTAACTCCTGCTTTAACTGCGTAAGAGATAAGATATTTGTAGATTTCGCGACGCTCCATCTGGATTTCTTTCTTATCGTCCTCAGTGTTCTGAGTAAGTGCCGTTTCCATAGCAGGACCATAGAAAGTAACATCATTTTTAAGGTTATAAAGACTGTTATCTGGAATTGGAAGACCGATTGCTAAAAGACCTTTTCTGTCAAAAATATCAGTCCAGTCATAGCCCATCTTTGTTTTTGCATTACGCTCATAAACGGTAACATCATAGCCACGTTGAGCCAAAAGCATAGCAGCGGCAATACCACCGTGGCCACCACCTGCAACAATGATTTTCTTTCCCATAAATAAATCCCCTTTATAAGAATTGTACGATTTAATGTTATCATATTTTTGTGTGGATTTCAATAAGAATTACATGCGCTTAGCGGTTACATAGCAATCCTTCGGCTTGGATAAAAACAAAGACCTCAAAAGAGGTCTTTGTTTTTTGGTGGAGATGGCGGTAATCGAAACCGCGTCCGAAAATCTATTCCTGAAACTTTCTACGAGTGTAGTTTATCTATTGTCATTCCCTACGGGACAGCCGACAAACAGGCATTCCTTTCAGTAGCCCTGTGATGTGTGACGGACTACAAGGCGGTTATCCGTTCACATTTACTGCTAAATGACACTCCGTACCGGGCCGCAGTTCTCCCGGGGGAATGCTCGCCGCTAATTAAGCAGCAAGAAGTACTTTTTCGTTTTTGTCGTTTATTTTTGATAAACCGTCCGTTTTATAGTGGTCAGACTCCACTACTCGCTTATCGCAGTTCAAAATCCCCGTCGAAATCCTTTCATCCCCATATATTTCGCTTTGCTCTAATGAAGAGTGAAGAATGAATGATGAAAATTGAAGAATTAAGTGGATGCTGATGCATCCGATTTATAGATTATCTCATTTGTTCTTTGATTGAACGTTCGATAGTTCTTTGTGCTTCTTTTTTAGCGGCAACATCACGCTTGTCGTAAAGTTTTTTACCTTTACAGAGTCCCACTTGCACCTTCGCTCTACCTTTTTTGAAATAGACAGACAATGGAATAAGTGTAAGTCCATCTTGTTTTGTTGTACCTAAAAGTCGCATAATTTCTTTTTTGTGCATAAGTAATTTGCGGACTCTTAATGGGTCACGGTTGAAAATATTGCCGTGGTCATAAGGACTAATGTGCATACCATTGACGAACAATTCGCCTTCAACAATACTACACCAAGCATCTTTAAGATTGCATTTGCCTTGTCTTAAGGATTTAACTTCTGTACCAACAAGTTCAATGCCTGCTTCAAAACTCTCGATTACGAAATAATCGTGGAGAGCTTTTTTGTTTTGTGCAATTGTAGTATTTTCTTTTTTCTCTGCCACAACTATTCCTCCTTTTTGAGTTTTATGGCGGAGTTTAGACCCCGCCATTCCAATTATAACAAATTTCTACCTTGAAGTGCTCTGGAAAGTGTTACCTCGTCTGCATATTCAAGGTCGCTACCAACAGGAATACCGTAAGCAAGACGGCTTACTTTTATGCCCATTGGTTTTAAGAGTCGTGCAATATACATAGCTGTTGCTTCGCCCTCTGCAGTGGGGTTTGTAGCCATAATAACCTCGTTTACAGAGTCATCTGCCAAACGGCTAACTAACTCTTTAATGCGAATGTTATCAGGACCAATACCATTCATTGGGGAGATTACTCCGTGCAACACATGGTATGTACCTTTGTATTCGTGTGTACGCTCGAAAGCAGTAACATCTCTTGGGTTTTCAACTACACAGATTACAGAATTATCTCGTTTTGGATTACTGCAAATTCCGCATTTTTCACCTTCGGTAAGATTACAACATACATTACAAGTATGTATATTATTATGGGCATTATTTATGGCATCTACCAAACTTTTTGTTTCATTATCGTCAAGCCCGAGAATATAATACGCCATACGCTCCGCCGATTTTACACCGACAGAGGGCATTTTGCGAAATTCTTCAATTAATTTCTCGAGTGATACGATTGCCATAAATTATGCTCCAATATTATTGGTAAAATCAGAATCCAAGACCCGGAATATTCATTCCGCCTGTGATTTTACCCATTTCTCTTTCCATAGTTTCGTCTGCTTTTCTCATTGCTTCATTAACTGCTGCAACAAGTAAATCTTCAAGCATTTCTACATCTTCAGGGTCAACAACGTCTGGCTGGATTTTAACAGAAACAACTTGATGTGAGCCGTTTACTGTTACGTCGATTGCTCCGCCACCTGCAGAGGCAGAGTATTCTGCTTCTTCGCATTCTTTCTGTACGCGAGCCATATCGTCTTGCATTTGCTGAAGACGCTTCATCATATTTGCCTGACCGCCTTGATTTGGGATTCTTGCTTTCATTTATTATTCCTCCTCAACTTGTACACCCATATTTCTTGCTTTTTCCATAAGGTCAGAAAGAGGGTTGTTCGGTTTTTCTTCTTGTGGGGTGTTATAAACACCAAGGGTATATGATTTACCTGTTACTTCTGCAACAGTTTCTCTTATAACTTTTGAATAATCGCCTGTTTTAAGGTAAAGTTCCAACACAGGTGAGCCCTTCATCAATAAGAATTTATTCTGATGAATAAAAGCGGTTGAGCCGGTAAGCATTGCAATAAGACTTGGGTCTTTTGCAAAGAGCTTTTCTGTAACTTCAGGCCATTTATCGAATGGGACTGTTCCCATATTCTGTGGTTGAGTTGGTTCTTGCACAGGTGCAGGAGGTGGCTCAGGCAATGGAATTTCTTCTTTTGCTTCTGGCTCGGTTGTTTTTGGAGTTTCTTTAACTTCTTCTTTTATTGGTTCAACTTCTTGTTTTGGCTCGGGTTTTGGCTCTGCTTTTACAGGCGCGGGGGTAGGTTGAGTAACTGTAATATTGCCGGATGCGATAACGGTTTCAAGTTCACTGATTCTGCGAAGAAGTGCATTAATATCGCTATCAAGCGATGGTGTGCAAAGACGAATAATGCAAAGTTCCGCGCTTGTTCTTCTGTTTGCACCTTGCTTCATTGTAGATGCAGATGCGGTGAGAATATCGATGCAAGACATAATAGTTGCAAGAGTTGTTTTTGCACTTTGTTCACGAATAATCTCGATTTCGCCTTGTGAACAGATAATCATATCTTCGAAATTCTTAACGGCTTTTGAAACCATAAGATTTCTGAAGTGACTTGTAAGTTCGGTAATAAGACGCTCCATATCGCAAGAATCGTTATAAAGCTTGTCAATAACCTTAAGTGCATTTGCAGAGTCTTTATTGATAATGCAATCACAAAGTTCAAAAATGTATTCGCGACCAGCAAGACCTGCACTACTTGCAACTGCGGCAGAGTCAATAATTCCTTCATAAGAAGAACAACGGTCAAGAAGTGAAAGAGCATCTCGCATTGCACCGTCTGCAATACGCGCAATAAGCATAGCGCCATCCTCGCTGAGTTTAAGGTTTTCTTTTTTTGCAACTTCTTTAAGGCGGACCGCCATATCTTCAGGTGGAATACGCTTGAAATCAAAACGCTGACAACGTGAAAGAATAGTTGACGGCAATTTGTGGACTTCAGTAGTTGCAAGAATAAAGATTACGTGAGCAGGTGGCTCTTCAAGAGTTTTAAGAAGAGCGTTAAATGCTCCGATTGAAAGCATGTGAACTTCGTCAATAATGTAAACTCTATATTTTGCATTTGCGGGAGTGAAATTTGCTTCTTCTCGCAAATCACGAATATTATCAACACCATTGTTTGAAGCTGCGTCGATTTCGATAATATCAAGAATAGAGCCGTTGTCAATACCCTTACAGATTTCACATTCGTTACAAGGATTTCCATTTTGTGGCTCTAAACAGTTAACTGCTTTAGAAAGAATTTTTGCACAAGAGGTTTTACCTGTACCACGAGAACCGGTAAAAAGGTAAGCGTGACTTGTTTTGCCTGTTTTTACGGCATTTTCAAGTGTGGTTGTAATGTGCTGTTGACCAACAACATCAGTGAAAGTTGACGGTCTGTATTTTCTATAAAACGCACGATACATACAAAAATTTCCTCCTATGCTAAAAAACGCCTTAACTCAGTCATGTGTCGTGCAGGCAGACTGTGGCGCCCGGTGCAAACCGCTTAATGCTGCTCGGTTCCCCGCCTGACATGGTTCACAGCGCCCCGCCGCACAGGACCCACACGGCACACGACTGAATTAAGGCATCTTATCTAGTCAAATTATTATACTATATATATGCAGTAATTTCAAGAGGAAAATATACACTATTTTTATTGTAGTTGAAGTTCTTTTGTGATAAAATATATCTGTATAATTATATTTGGAGGAAAATGGGATGTTTAACATATTACCTCAACCTGTCAGTATTCTTCTTAATAAAGATAAAAAGGGCTTTACTCTTCACGCAGGGACAACAATTTCACCTTTTTCTTTTACTGACGATTTTATCTCATTTGTACGAAAAAAATTCAACAAAAAAGTTCGTGTGCATGAAGATACAGGCGAAGAAAGGTCAATTATTTTGAAACTTGACGATTCTGTCGAGCAAGAAGAGGGCTACACTCTTAAATGTGAAAACAGGCGAGTTTTTATTACTGCAAAAACAGAGTCGGGCTTGTTTTATGGGTTGCAGACTCTTAAACAATTGCTTTTGCAGACAGATGGTAAAATTCCATATACAGAAATAGTTGACTACCCGCGTTTTTCTTATCGTGGTTATATGCTTGACTGTGGCAGATATTTTTATACAGTTGATGAAATCAAGCGTATCGTTGACCTTATGGCACTTCACAAGCTCAATGTACTTCATTGGCATCTTACAGAAGACCAGGGTTGGCGAGTTGAAATCAAGAAATACCCTTTACTTACTGAAAAGGGCTCAATGCGAAGTCATACAAATTTCAATCATAAGCCACACGGTGGTTATTATACACAAGACGATGTGAAAGAAATTGTCGCTTATTGTCACGAGAGAAAAATCAAGGTAATTCCTGAATATGATATTCCGGGACACAGTGTTTCGGCTATTTCTTGTTACCCATATCTTTCTTGTCTTGACCGCGATTTAGAAGTGGCTACTCATTGGGGCGTAAAGCATGATATTCTTTGTGCGGGTAAAGAGTCAACATATCAGTTCGTTTTTGATGTGCTTGATGAGTTAATGGAGTTGTTCCCTGATAAGATTATTCATATAGGTGGCGACGAGGCAGTTAAAATGCGATGGAAACATTGTCCGCATTGTCAGAAAGCCATTAAAGATAATGGACTTAAAAATGAAGATGATTTGCAGATGTTCTTTATGGGAAAGGTTAATGAATATTTGAAATCAAAGGGATTTTCGTCAGTTATGTGGAGTTATGATAGAATAGAAAACTCTGAAAACTTAAGCCCTGATATTGCATGGACAGTTTGCGGTATGGGTGACGATAAAGCATTGGTTGAAAACGAAATAAAACGCGGAAGAAAGCTAATAAATACACACTGTTACCCATATTATTTTGATTTTCCGTATGGTTGGAACACTCTTAAAATGGTTTGTGAAGATGACGGAGCGTTAACTGAAAATGATGAAGAAACTTTAGGAATAGAAGCACAGATGTGGACAGAATATGTGCCGAATATGAAACGACTTGAATTCCTTACATTCCCACGACTTGGCGCGATGGCAGAAAATGCATGGGCAGAGAAAGGGTATGGGTCTTTCGCAACATTTTTACATAAATCAAGTGATTATTTCAAACTTCTTGATGTTTATAAAGTTGGTTATGCACCCATTAAAAAGGCGTGTCCGTCATTTGTTTATAAACACGCGTCATCAATCTGGTTTAAGCGTCGTGTATTCCATTGGGAAGGTTTACACAACCTGATAGATGATAAAAAAGCAATAAAAGAAGCTGAAAAAATAAAAAAGGGATTAAATAAATAATAAAAATTTTTTGAGGTGTTATACAATGAAAAAATATGTATTGGCATTAGACCAAGGAACAACAAGTTCACGTGCAATTCTTTTTGATAAAAAAGGTAATATCTGTTACAAAGCACAACACGAGTTTACACAGATTTACCCTCACACAGGTTGGGTTGAACACAATCCAATGGAAATTCTTTTCTCCCAACTTCAATCTGTTATGGAAGTATTAGCAGAAAGCAAAGCAAACGCTAACGATATTGCCGCAATCGGTATTACAAATCAGCGTGAAACAACAATAGTTTGGGACAAATCAACAGGTAAACCCATTTATAATGCTATTGTGTGGCAGTGTAGAAGAACTGCAGATATGTGTGAAAAAATCAAAGAAGATGCAGAACTTACACAACACATTAAAGACCATACAGGTCTTGTTGTTGACGCTTATTTCTCTGCAACAAAAATCAAGTGGATTCTTGAAAATGTTGATGGTGCAAAAGAATTGGCAGAACAAGGTCAACTTCTTTTCGGTACAGTTGAAACATGGCTTATTTGGAACTTAACAGGCGGTGCGGTACATATTACTGACTACTCAAACGCTTCAAGAACAATGCTTTTTGATGTTGATAAACTTTGTTGGGACGAATATCTTTGCGAAAAAATCGGTGTTCCTATGGCTATGTTGCCTGAAGCAGTACCATCAAGTAAAGTTTATGGTACAGTTGCAAAGAGCGTTATGGGTGTTGAGGAGTTGGCAGGCGTACCAATTTCAGGCGCAATCGGCGACCAGCCCGCAGCACTTTTCGGTCAGGGTTGTTTCGAAAAAGGTCAGGCGAAGAATACATACGGCACAGGATGTTTCTTGCTTATGAATACAGGCGATAAGCGCGTTGAGTCAAAGAATAATCTTGTTACAGGTGTTGCTTGGGGTATCGGCGATAAGGTTACTTATGCTATTGAGGGTTCTGCTTTCAATGCGGGCTCAGTTATTAAGTGGCTTCGCGACGATTTGCAGTTAATTCCGTCTGCACGTCGTTGTGACGAGTTGGCAGAAAGCGTTCCTAATGCAAATGGTGTGTATTTTGTTCCTGCGTTTACAGGACTTGGCGCACCTTACTGGGATATGTATGCTCGTGGCACAATTGTAGGCCTTACTCGCGGTGCAACATCTGCTCATATCTGCCGAAGTGTTCTTGAGGCAATCGCATATCAGATGACAGACCTGCTTGAAGCAATGAAACAAGATTCAGATATAAATCTTTCTGAACTTCGTGTTGACGGTGGCGCATCTGTAAGTGATATTATGATGCAGATTCAGTCGGATATGATTAGAACAAACGTTAACAGACCAAAAATGGTTGAAACAACTGCAATTGGTGCGGCTTATCTTGCAGGTCTTGCGGTTGGTTTCTGGAAAGATACTGCAGAAATCGAAAAAATCCGTGAAATAGATAAGGTTTTCGAACCAAAAATGGATATAGAAAAACGCGAAAAGAGATATCGTGGATGGCTTCGTGCTGTTGAACGTTCAAGAGATTGGGTTGAGCACTAATGGCTAAAATATTAACCTTTCGCACTCCTGAAAAACTTATGAGTCATTTTTATGAGCATAAAGAGGCGACGGGTTGCGAAACGGCAGAAGAATATCTTATCAAAGCAAATGCGGTTATTAATAATTCGCAGGTAAAAGTGAAGGTTGAAACTGACGAGGGCGACAACGATAAGGTTTATTATCTATCTCAGACAGGTGAAATCGTGTTTGTGTCCGAAGAAGGTTTTATTCGCACATATTATATTGCTGACGATGAGTATTTTGAGCGACAGTAGAAAAGGGCGGGAGAAAAACACTCCCGCCATAGATATATAAAGACAAGAGGCAAAGCAAATGGACTACGCAAAAGAAAGTTTGAAACTCCACTATGAGTGGCAAGGAAAAATTGAAGTTACCGCAAGAGCAAAGGTTAACGATAAAGAAGCACTATCGTTGGCTTATACTCCCGGTGTGGCTACCCCTTGCCTTGAAATTCAGAAAGACATAAATAAATCTTATGAGCTTACTCGCCGTTGGAATACCGTTGCGGTTGTAACAGATGGCACCGCGGTTTTAGGACTAGGGGACATTGGTCCTGAGGCAGGTATGCCTGTTATGGAGGGTAAGTGTGTACTTTTCAAGGAATTCGGCGGAGTTGATGCTATTCCTCTTTGTGTCCGTAGTAAAGATGTTGACGAATTTGTAAATTGCATTTCACTTCTTGCGGGTAGTTTTGGCGGAATAAATCTTGAAGATATTTCTGCTCCTCGATGCTTTGAAATCGAAAGAAAGTTAAAAGAAAAACTAGATATTCCTGTATTTCACGATGACCAGCACGGCACCGCAGTTGTAGTAGGTGCAGCGGTTAAAAATGCACTTCGCGTTGTGAATAAAAATATTGAAGATTGCACTGTAGTTTTCAGTGGTGCAGGTGCGGCGGGAATCGCAATTGCAAAACTTATACATAAAATGGGCGCAGGCAACATTATAATGTGCGACAAAATGGGAATCCTGTGTATTGGCGAAGAATGGATGAATCCTGCACAAGCACAAATGGCAGAAATAACAAATAAAAACAACCTTAAAGGCACACTCAAAGATGCTCTTAAAGGGGCAGATATTTTTATTGGTGTTTCTGGACCGAACATTGTTACAGAAGAAATGATTAAATCAATGGCGGAAAATGCTGTTGTGTTTCCAATGGCAAATCCTGTGCCTGAAATTATGCCTGAAAAAGCAAAAAATGCAGGGGCTAAAGTTGTTGGCACAGGTAGAAGCGACTACCCAAATCAAATTAACAATGTGCTTGCATTCCCTGGTATTTTCCGTGGCACACTTGATTGCAGAGCAAGTGACATTAACGAAGATATGAAGCTTGCCGCCGCTGAGGCGATTGCATCGCTTGTCTCTGATGACGACTTAAATGAAGATTATATTTTGCCGAAAGCATTTGACGAGCGTGTAGGCACAACTGTTGCGAAGGCAGTAGCAAAAGCAGCAGAAAAAAGCGGAGTGGCAAGAATATGAGTAATGGACTTTATTCAAACAATAGCGGACTCCCCACAATGACTCGCAGTGAATATATTGCCGAATATCACGATATTACAACATATTTTGATGAAGAAAAGGCGAGAATAAAAAAGACATTTCCGTTTTTTCTTGCTCTTTCGATTGTGAATGTAATAGTTGAAATTGTAATGGTGATTGTTTTAATTCCCATTATTTTAGATGACCCCTTTATCAATTATCGCGAAAGAACATTAGCTGTAATTATGTTGTCGGCGCCTTGTGTCCTCTCATTTCCTTTAGGAAGTCTTATAATTCGCACGAAACAGATAAAAAAGAAAGAGCAAGAGCGCCTTGATGATTTAGAAAACAGAAAAAAGATTTGTATGGATTTTGGCACTTATGATGCTGAAAAATAGGTAGTTTATGGACGAAAAATTAAGAGTAGATATACTCGAAACAACTGGAGACAAAGAAGACATTTCGCATATTCCCAATTCAATGTTTGACCAAAACACAGCAACTTTTGACAAAGGCGAAACTATGAATCGAGATTATCTGTATGACATTTTTGGCGAAAGTATGGACTTTCTTAACAAGGAAGTCCGTCTTACAAGAACAAAGCATTATGAAATGCGAGAAAAGGTTGAGCAGAGATTCACTAAAAGCATAAAAGACGAAAAGAAAAAAATTGTTGTTGTAACGGCAATTTTCTTGGTATTGGTAATATTTGCTATTATTTCTTTTGGACTTTCAGCAGATAGCTTTGACAAGTATGAGGAAGTATATGAGCTATCTTTTAATGAGTTCGTAGAGAAAAAATTTGTTCGTGCCTATTGGGCTATGGGCGGATTGTTCTTTGGAATAGGTTGGATGGTACTTGTTATAAATGTAACGGTGTTTGGCGTTTTTGTGTATAGCACAATTAAGAACATTAAACAATACAAAAAGAAACGAGAAAGAGCACTTGAAATTATTGAAGAAAACAAACGCGAACAAATGCTTTTAGGACTTTATGATGCAAGCAGGTGAGCGAATGGATGAAAAATTAAGAGTAGATTCACTTGAATCTACTGGAGAAAAAGAAGATATTTCTCATCTTGCGAATAGAATGTTTGACCAGAATGTTATTTTTGAAGAAGAAAAACCTTTAGGTCGTGAATATTTTGATGCAGTTCATCACGGCGAGTTAACGCCCAACACAGACCATATTGTGCTGACTCGTTCAATGTATAACAAAAGCGTTATAAAAATCGAAGAAAATACAAAACAAGAAATTCGCGATGCAAAAAAATATATTCCATTGTATATTTTGATTGTTGTTTTGCTTTATGTTTTGACAGTTGCTATAAATACTGTCTGTCACAATGTTGGAATAGAGCCACTTTTGAGATTAAGTGGCGGTGTAAGCGCGGCGGCACTTATGATTTTGCCAGCGTTGAGCTTTATATTTGCATATACCACAATCAAGAGAATTAAAAATGCAAAAAGAGCAAGAGAAAAAGCGTTGCAACGATTAGAAGACGATAAAAAAGAGTGTATGATTCTTGGCACTTATGATGCCTTAAAATAACTTAATAAAAACCCAAAACCCCATCACAAAATTGTGATGGGGTTCCTTTTTCACTCGTCAAGGTGACGAGATATAACCATATTTGATTTACTAGATAATATCAAAGAAACGGCTTAAAGTCAAGGGTTTAGACAATAATTGTCATTTGTTCTGCATTCTTCGCCAATGGAATAAATATTGTTGTGCAATACCTTCAGTGCCTTTTGTGCATTCAGGCAATCCGTCAGGGTACATCTCTGCCATAATTCGCTTTACCCATACGTCAATGGGGAATGCCTCAATTTTGTGAAATCCGTAAAGAAGAGTACACTCTGCAACCTTTGCCCCTACGCCTTTGATTTTCTGCAATTCTTCACGGCCAAATTCAATTGGCTCGTTTTTGATTTTCTGGAAATCAATTTCTCCGTTTGCTACTTTCTGTGCCGCATCTATAATGTATTTTGCACGAAAACCCGCGCGGAGTGGCGCTAAGTCCTCAACCGTAAGAGTGGCAAGTTTTTCGGCAGAAGGGAATGTTTTCTGCCTTGTTTCGCCGTCGCCAAACTCTTCACAAAGACGCTCGATAATACCTTTAATTCGCGGAATATTATTGTTTTGCGAAATAATAAACGAACAAAGTGCTTCCCACGGGTCCTGACGAAGAATTCTTATTCCGTTGTACTCTTTGACCGCTTGTTTTAAGTAGTTGTCGTCATATTCTGACACTATTTTTTCATAATCACAGTCAAGGTCGAAATAGTTTTTCCAGATTGAATTAAAATCTTCTTCTGTACAGTTGTGAAAAATCAGTTCTGTCTCTGTCTGTTCAATTGTAATGTATTTTCCGTATGCTACACCGCACCATTTTGAACCGTCGTTGTGCCAACGAAATGCCTGGCCGCAGTCAAGACAAAGTGCAAGGTTAAAAGTTTTGGGTAGGGGAATAATAAAGTTGTTTTTCATAAGAAAAATCCTTTGCAAAATAGACAAAATTTTATGAAAATTCTATTAAATAATACTAATGTGAAAATGCACAAAAATTTTAGATAATTTATAACACAGGTGTGTTCCATTCTGTATAAATTGTCAAGTGTTTACAACAATTTGTATTTGACATATTTTTAACAAACTTTTTATTGAATTGTCGAAAAATGGAAAAAATCGCGATGAACTATTGATTTTCGCGGGAGTTATAAACATTTTCAACAGAGTTTTCAACAATTTCGTTGAAAAGTACTTTATACTATTTGTATAAATTTTATTGTAATAATTTTTGGTTAAAATCCCATATTGACAAATTTTTCTGTGAAAAAGTTCACAAAGATTAGTATAAAAATTACTAAAAATCCAACAATATCTGTGAATATAACAAAAGCGAATTGCGAGGATTTTTACTATGGTCAAGGGTGTTAACCGTCAAGTGCTTGAAATTCATGAAACAGGGTGCGAATATTTTGAAAAGGCCCTGTTTTTTGTTCGTCCCGAATATTCCGCCGAAAGTGAAAGTAAATTAAAAGGCAATGCCTTGAAAAGTATAAAAAAGTCTGCCGGTGTGCCAAAAACTCGCAAACAAAAAATCAAAAGCAAAGCGTTTTTTATTGCTGAATTGCTCACGTCGGCAGGGGTAGGGGCAATAATCACTGCGTTTTTTATAAAATAATCAATTCTTTTGGCGCGTTTGTAAGATTCCTACAACCATTTTCTGTAATTAGAGCCATATCTTCAATTCTTACACCGAATTTTTCAGGAATATAAATTCCTGGTTCAACAGTTACAATGTTGCCTGTTTGTAAAACGCTGTCAGATGCGGGTGAAAGGTTAGGGAATTCGTGAATTTCAACACCTACGCCATGACCTGTTGAATGTGTAAAATACTGACCTAAACCTGCATCACGTAAAACAGAGCGGGCAAATTCGTCACCATCTTTACAACTGATGCCGGCTTTAATATTGCTGAGGCAATTTTGTTGTGCACGAAGTACAGCGTCATACACATTTTTCATTTCGTCAGTAGCAAAACCTACCGCGATTGTTCTTGTCATATCACTGTGGTAACTGTTAATGATTGTGCCGAAATCCATAGTGATAAAATCACCATTTTCGATTTTCTTATCACTTGGTACACCGTGAGGCATTGATGAATTTTTACCGCTTACTGCAATAGTTTCAAAAGAAAGTCCCTTGCCACCGTGACGAAGCATATAAAAGTCCAATTCAAGTGCAATTTCTTTTTCAGTAACGCCCACTTTGATGAATTTAAGAATATGTTCAAATGCATCTTCTGCAATTCTTTGCGCTTTAACAATGCTTTCAACTTCTGCTTCGGTTTTGATTGAGCGAAGTGTGTTGATAAGAGCATCAAGAGTAGTGTCGGTTGATACTGGGATTTTTTTAAGCACGCCTTTAAGTGAATTGTATGTAGAAACAGTCATTCGTGTTGATTCAACAAGTAATCTGCTACAATTCATTTCTTTAAGGATTTCTGCAATTTGTGGGAATGTTTTGCCGAGAAGTCGCACTTCACAGTTTGAAATCTGTTTTTCTGCGGCTTCAATGTATCTGCCGTCAGTAATAAATACTGCGCGGTCAACGCTTGCAAGCAAAAAGCCGTCAGATGACTCAAATCCAGTAAAATATTTTCTGTTTTCAGGGGAGACAATCAAAGCGCAAGTACCACTTTGTTGTTCGCGTAATAATTTCTGTAAATCTTTAATCATAGTAACCAAATCCGTGTAATTTTTCAAATTCTTTCAAAACGGGAGTTTCTTTTGCTTGACGTCTTTCGTAAAATTTCTTAAAACGAGTTTCACCTTCAAGTGGCTCAACGCGGATTGCAATAGCACCGCAATCATTTGCAGCCATTACATCTGCAAAAAGCTGGTCACCCACCATAGCGAGCTCACTTATATTGATATTCATCATTTCTGCGGCTTTAAGAAGTTTATGGGATTTGGGCTTTCTTGCCATAGCTAGATATGAAAGACCTAATCGTTTTGCAATGTTTTTAGGACGTCGTGGCATAGCGTTAGATAATATCATAACGCGAACACCTGCATTCTGTACATTTTCAATCCATTCTTCAAGACCGTTAATGCAATTTTGTTTTCCGTCGTTACAAATTGTGTTATCAATATCAAGGGCAACTGCTTTTGCACCCATTTTATGTAAATCTTCAACTGAAATATCAAGAACACTCTTGTAACGGTATTTTGGCATAGGTGAAACCATAATAAATTCTCCTGAAATAAAAAATAACGGGTATTCCGCTGAGGGATTACCCGCTTTTCTTTTGAACACGCCTAAAAAAGCATAAGATTATTTGAACTTACGCTTACGGGCTGCCTCAGACTTCTTCTTTCTTTTTACAGAAGGTTTTTCGTAATGCTCTCTTTTTCTAACTTCCTGAATGACACCGTCACGAGAAGTCTGTCTCTTAAATCTTCTGAGAGCGCTTTCTAAGGACTCGTTTTCTTTAACTTTTACCTGACTCATTAAAAATCCCTCCCTTTACACTGGGATACAGTGTGTATTATACAACACCAAAAGTCAACTGTCAACATATTTTTGGCATATTTTTTACAATGCTTCCTTGCTTTCGGCTCGCAGTATCGTTATACAGCTTCACCTCAGCAAGATTGCCTTGCAAAAAAATCTGCTCAAAAATTATGAGAGTGTATATTTTTACAATGCTTCCTTGCTTTCGGCTCGCGGTATCGTTATACAGCTTCACCTTCACCACGTTGTCTTATATTTTCTTTGTAAGTTTTCCGTAAATAACACCGAGTTTCTTTGAGTAGAATTTGCGTTTCTTCTTTTGCTCTTTTGTCATAACTTCTTTAAGAATCGGTTTTTTAAGTGATTCTATATTGCCATCATCAAGAATAAATGCCTGAGTTAAGCAAATTCCGCCCTGACCTTTAAGTTGTGCGCGCACATAACAACTGATTTTGTCAGAATAATCAGAGAGATTAATTACAGTTGTCAAATCGCCGTCTGCTTCAATTGTTTCTGTTTTAATAATTTCACCGTCTGCAATCCAGTCGATTTCTTTGCAGTTAACACCTGTAAGTGTGATTGTATCGTTATTGTTATCAACAATAATTTCAGTAACTCGTGGGCAAACACCTTCACCTTTGAAATCTTCGCCTAACTCGTTTTTAGCGTAGCGTGCGATTGAGAAGAATGTGCCTGTTTCCATAGCGTTGCGGAGTGTATCAAGTGAATATTCAGGGAGAATGAAATCCATAAATGCGGTGTCAATCTGGTCAACCTGATGAGCGTCGCTGTTTGAAAATCCAAATATTTTACGGCCATAAGGTGTAAGAAGTTTCAAAAGTTCATCCCACAAAATTCTGTCGCTACGATTTGGAATATCATACATATTAAGAACTTCTATACCCATACATGATGGGTATTTCATAATAAGATTTGCAAAGAATGCAACATTTTTCGGGTCTTTGCAACAATCAGGATTTTTCTTCGCCTGCAACAAATCTGTTGGATGATTAATGTGAGAAATACCGCCACTTTTTTCAATAAGTTCCATTGGGATTTCGTAGTCGTATTCAAGACCCTGAACGCCCTCATAAGCATTATCTGTGAAATAACCATTTACGTGGTTTTTCATAATTGTAAACATGTTGCACTCGATAGCGTTTGGTACATCGTTAAGACCGCGAGTTTTTGTTCGTGTGTTCTTTTCTGTTTTATATGTACCAGATTTGATTGCTTTATATTGTTCTTCAGTTAAATAACTACGTTTACCGTGCCATAAATATTGGAAATTAAAGAATGGAATATGAGTTGGCTTTTCATTCCAGTACTTACCTAAAATTCCATGTTCTGCAAAAGCAACAATGTCAAAATCATTGTCATAAAATCCCATAATCATATCAGTCATAGTATCATTCGCATCACTATAAGTTGAATGTGTATGTAAGTTTGTTTTATAGTGATGCTCCATATTGCCGAGTAAGTGGGTTACGCTTTCATAAGGGTTTGTAATTTTATATTTTGCCATAATAATTACCTCATTTATTTACTATATTCTGCGGAGTACCATTAAGATATGCAGTAACATTTTCTTTAAGAATATTCATAAGGCGCTCTCTTGTTTCAAAGCCCGCCCAAGCAATATGCGGAGTGATGAAACAATTCTTAGCTTTAAGCAATGGATTATCTGCTTTTGGTGGCTCAACTGTAAGCACATCAAGACCTGCACCGCGGAGTTTTCCGTTGTTTAAGGCGTCTGCTAAATCTTTATCGTTTACAACCGGACCGCGACTTGTATTTATAATGATTGCACCATCTTTGCATTTGTCGATAAAATCTTTGTTTACAAGACCTGTTGTTTTTTCTGTAAGCGGACAATGGAAAGAAACAATATCACTTTCACTTGCTAGTGTTTCCATATCAACCCACTTGAAATTCTTGCGATGACTCTGGTCGGTTTCGTGGCCTGAAACTGCAACCACATTCATTTTGAATGCTTCTGCAATATCGGCGACCGCCTGACCAATTTGGCCAAAGCCCACAATGCCAAGAGTTTTACCGCACAATTCTGTAAGTGGAGTTTTCCAGTAACAGAAATCGGGACAGGCACTCCAATCACCATTCTTTACGCTTTCACTGTGAAGACCGACTGCATTTGTAATCTCTAAAATCAATGAAAAAGTAAGTTGTGCAACTGCATTTGTTGAGTAAGCGGGAATGTTCGAAACAGGAATTCCTCGACCCTTTGCACAATCACAATCAACAATGTTATAACCTGTTGAGAGCAGGGCAATATATTTAAGGTCAGGTAATTTTTCAAGAGTTTCTGCGGTAAGCGGAGTTTTGTTTGTAAGAATAATCTCTGCACCTTTGCATCTTTCTAAAATCTTTTCTCCAGGTGTGCGATGATGGATTTCACATTCACCTAAACATTCAAGCCAATCCCAAGATAAATCTCCAGGATTAAGAGCGTAAGAGTCAAGCACTACTATTTTCAAAATAATCACGCCTTAACGGTAATTTAGTGTATATATTCTACCATATATTACTTAATATAACAATAAAAAATATTGACCTTTTGCCATAAATATTATAAAATTATAATGTATATTTATGTGCATAAAAATCTTAAAGAAAGGGGATGCAGATGGAAAAACGAAATCTTGACAGAAAAGGCGCTATGAATCTTAGCGCAATCGGACTTTTTGCGGTGGCAATTCTGCTTACTGTAATCACGCTTGTTATGAGCACGAAAGTTGCCGAAGGCGGATGGGCAGAATTTTTGTGGGCTCTCGGTAAACTGCAGGATTTTATTCAATCGCTTGAAAACAGATGGCTTATTGGCCTTGCAATTCTTGGGGTTTATGCTCTTAAATCTGTTGTGCCTATTCCATTCCCTTTTATTATGATTATGACAGGTGTTATGTTTGAGCCCGCACTTGCAGTCCCACTCAATGTGGCGGGATTTTCAATAACACTTTCAATTGTTTATTGGTACGGCAGACGATTTGACGAAGGTGTTGCACTTCATAAGCTAAGAAAATATGAAAATGTAAGCGAAATGCTAAAACACGCGGGCAAGACAAAATTAGGCGTACTATTTCTTATACGACTTATTCCGTCAGTACCTATAAATATGGCGAGTCAGTTTTACGGTGGAATCAAATTCCCATTCGGCAAATTTATGATTGCATCGGTTGCGGGGTACTTCATTAAACTCTGGACTTACTCAGTAATGGGCGGAAATATAGCACAACCATTCACTTGGCATTTTATGGCTCCTGTAATAATTCTTTTGATTATTTCAGGTGTGGCTGTTTTAATTACAAATATAGCATTGGAGAAAAGAAAAGGAGAAAATAAAGATGGCACAACTCAATGTATTGAAGAATGAAATATTAAATGGCGCTTATGATGAAAGATTCAGACGTGTTTATGTTACTGAAGAAGCAGTTAAAGAACAACACGAAAGATATGTATCTCTTGCAAATGATTTTGCAGAGATTTTTAGTGAAGACCGTGATGTTCGTCTTTTCTCTGCACCGGGTAGAACAGAAGTTGGCGGTAACCACACAGACCACAATCATGGTAGAGTTCTTGCGGCAAGTATTAACCTTGATGCTATTGCAGTTGCATCAAAAAATGACGAAAACATTGTTCGTGTAAAATCACGCGGTTACAATATGGACGTTTGCGATATTACAGACCTTGAAATTAAAGAAAACGAAAAAGGTCATTCTCCTGCACTTGTTAGAGGTATGTGTGCGGGCTTCATTAAATACGGTTATAAAATCGGTGGTTTTGATGCAGTAACAATGTCAAGCGTACTTTCTGGCTCAGGTCTTTCCAGCTCAGCAGCTTACGAGGTGCTTGTTGGTACAATGCTCAACTACCTTTACAATGATGGCAAAGTTGACCCAATCACAATCGCAAAAATTGCACAGTATGCAGAAAACGTTTACTTTGACAAACCTTGCGGACTTATGGACCAGATGGCTTGTTCAGTTGGTAGCTTTGTTACAATCGATTTCAACAACCCATCAGAGCCAATCGTTAATGAAGTTAAGTACGATTTTGCATCTTCAGGTCACTCACTTTGCATTGTTGATACAAAGGGTAGCCACTCAGATTTGACTGATGATTATGCAGCAATCCGTAGTGAAATGGAAGGCGTTGCAGGTTGCTTCGGCAAAAATGTTCTTCGCGAAGTCTCAGAAGACGAATTCAAGAAGAATATTCCTATGATTCGCGAAAAGGTTGGCGACAGAGCGGTTATTCGTGCAATGCACTTCTTCGCAGATAACGAAAGAGTATTAAAAGAGGTTGACGCTCTTAAAAACGGCGACTTTGAAACATTCAAATCATACATACTTGAAAGTGGCGACTCATCATACAAGTATAATCAGAATGTATTTTCTGTTAAAAAACCACTTGAACAACCAGTTTCATTAGCACTTGCGTTAAGTGAAAGCATTCTTAAAGGCAAAGGTGCTTGGCGTGTTCACGGTGGCGGATTTGCAGGTACAATTCAGGCATTCGTTCCAAATGAAATCCTTGAAGATTACAAGAATGCTATTGAAAGCGTATTTGGAGATGACTCTTGTTACGTTTTAATTATTCGCCCAGTTGGTGGCGCAGAAATCTAAATTAAGGTTGATTTTAATGACAACTATTGAACTTTTAGAAAAATTAACTTCTCCCGCAGGTGTTGCGGGGGAAGAAAATAGCTCCTTTGAAGCACTCAAGGGGCTTTTTTCACTGTATGGTGATGTTTCTTGTGACGATACAGGTAACATTATTATTCATAGAAACGGCAAAGGTAAGCATATTTTACTTGATGCGCATCTTGATACTATCGGTTTTGTTGTAACAGGTATTACAGATGACGGTTTTGTGCGACTCACTAAAGTCGGCGGAGTTGATATGCGCACTGTGGAGGGTATGGAACTTACAATTCACGGCAAAAAAGATGTTTACGCGGTTGTTTGTACTGTGCCACCACATCTTTCAAATGGTGAAAGTAAGGTCTCAACTGACGGCACTTGTGTTGCAGATGTAGGAATGAACAAAGAAGATGCAGAAAAGATTATCCGCGAATGTGACAAAGCAAGTTTTAAAGCATCTTTTGAAAAGTTAGGCGAAAACAGAATTTCTGCTACTTATATTGATGACCGTGGCGGAATTGCGGTACTTCTTAAAGCTCTTGAATATACAAATTCTAAAAACGAAATCACTCTTGTTTGCTCCGCACAAGAAGAAACAGGGGGCGCGGGTGCTACTTGTGCATCATTTAATGTGAATGCGGATTTATCACTTTCAGTTGATGTAAGTTTTGCAACTACTCCTGATAGCAGCGAAAAAGAATACGGAAAAATGAACAGGGGACCAATGATTGGTTATTCACCGATTTTAAGTCGAGAGTATTCAGACTTGCTTGTAGAAATTGCAAAAGAAAAGAATATTCCATGCCAGAAAGAAATAATGAATGGTCGCACCGGTACAAATGCAGACCATATTACTATTTCAAAAGGTGGGGTGCCATCTGCACTTGTGTCATTACCTCAGAGATATATGCACACACCTGTTGAAATGGTAGACATTCGAGATATTGAAAACTGTGCTAAATTAATTGCGGAGTTTTTAGAAAGGGTGTGAGATTATGAATTTTGAACTTTTGAAAAAACTTTGTTTGCTTAATGGCACATCAGGGGACGAAAAAAATGTGCGAGATTTCATAATTTCAAAACTCCCTGAAGATTGCGATTATATAGTTGATGCTTTAGGTAATCTTATTGTCAACAAAAAAGGTGAAATTGAGCCAAAAAATAAAGTTGTACTTTTTGCACATATGGACGAAGTGGGCTTTATCGTAACATATATTACTGATAATGGCTTTGTAAATGTTACAAATGTAGGCGGAATTGATAACTCTGCACTCTTTGGTAAAAAATTAATTATAAACAATTGTATTGGTGTTGCAGGTGCAAAAGCAATTCACCAATGCAGTAGTGATGAGGCAAAGAAAATTCCTGAAATTACAGATGTTTCTGTGGATTTCGGCTTTGAAAGTCGAGAAGAAGCAGAAAAATATATTTCGCTTGGGGATTTTGGCTATTTCAAATCAGATTTTGTTGAGTTTGGCAACGACATGATTAAGTCAAAAGCCCTTGACGACCGTCTTGGTTGTGCTATTATGCTTGAACTCTTACAAGAAAAGTCAAAAATTAACTATACTTGTGTTTTTACAGTGCAAGAAGAAGTTGGCACTCGTGGTGCTACTGTTTCTGCATACACAGTTAAGCCCGATTATGCAATTGTAATTGAAACAACAACCGCATCAGATATTCCTGACACGCCTGAAAACAAAAAGGTTTGCAAGGTGGGTAAAGGTGCAGTAGTTTCATTTATGGACAGAGGCACTATCTACAACAAAGATTTATATAAAAAGGCACGGGAAATTGCAGATAAAAATGGTATTGCAAATCAGACCAAAACCGTTGTGGCAGGCGGAAACGATGCATCTGCAATTCACAAATCTGCAGGTGGCATTAAAACTGTTGCGGTGTCGCTCCCTTGCAGATATATTCATTCCGCATCTTCTGTGGGCAGTAAAGCAGATATGGAAAGTGTGAAATCTCTTACAAAAGCACTTTTAGAGGAGTTTGCAAATGGTTAAATCAATAAATTTTCTCGATAAGTTAATTTTTAACTATTTAGAAAAAGAGCGTTCTGCAATACTTCTTTCACAAACAGGATTTTTTATGGATTGTGAGTTAAACGACGGTGTTTTGTGGGCGCAATTTAACGACGAAAATCAGATTACCGCTGTAATTTCGGGTGACAATGAAAAATGTGTTGCCTTTGCAAGTGAAAATGCAGATTTTGAAGAACTTTCATTTGTGATAAATGGTTCTGTGTTGTCGTCGGACAAACTCCCATATAAGCAAATAGACAAAAAATATCTAATGCATATTTCATTAGAAAATATAATTGGTGAAAAAGGAATAAAATACACTCAATACAATAAAATTGAAAAGTTAAATGACAAACTTACGCCTGAACACACCGATGTAAAGAAGTTTCTTAATTTAAAGGGTTGCTGCGAGGGTGCGGTAATCGAAAAAGGGTTACATACAGTAAGTGGTGGATTTATCTCTTTTAATAAAGATTTAGCGTTTATCTCCGACATTTTTACAAAAGAAAAGTACAGAGGTCAGGGTTACGGAAAGGCAATAGTTAAAAAACTACTTGCGATTTCTCCAAGAAAAGACGTTTATTTAATCTCCAGAGATTATAATGTGAAGTTTTATGAAAAACTGGGTTTTACAATAGCCCAAGAAATATACGAATACACAACAAAGGAAAATTAAAATGTTTTTTGAAATCAGTGACAGAATTAAAGAGTTATCAAAGATTGCACTCGAAAAGGCAAGCCCTGTATTTAAAGGGATTGACGAGTTAACAGAATATAACCAACAAAAAGTGCTTTCTGCATTTATCAGAAACCGTGTTGACGAAACCGATTTCAACAATTCAACCGGTTATGGTTACGGTGACAAGGGCAGAGAAAAGCTTGATATGCTTACTGCAGACATTTTTGGTGCAGAAAGTGCAATAATTCGTGCGGGTGCATTGGCAAGTGGTACTCATACTCTTGCGGTGTGTCTTTATGGTGTTCTTCGTCCAAACGATGTAATGCTTTGCGTGAGCGGCACTCCTTATGATACGCTTCATTCAACAATTGGTCTTGGTGGCAAGAATATGGGTGATGGCACTCTTGCAGATTTTGGGGTGCACTATCAACAGATTGATTTAACAGAAGATGACGAGCTTGATTACGAAGCAATTGAAGAAGGTGCAAGCGATAAGGCAGTTAGAATGGTCTATATTCAACGCTCACGCGGTTATTCACTTCGTCATACAATTTCTGTTGCTGAAATCGAAAAGGTCTGTGAAATCGTGCACAGAGTCAATAAAAGAGCAATCGTTATGGTTGATAACTGTTACGGTGAATTTACCGAGAAAAAAGAACCAACAGAAGTTGGCGCAGATTTAATGGCGGGCTCACTTATTAAAAACGCGGGTGGCGGAATTGCCGCTTGTGGTGGTTATATTGCAGGTAGAAAAGATTTGGTTGAACTTTGTGGTTATCGTCTTACAACTCCAGGACTCGGAACAGAGGTTGGTGCTACACTCGGTCAGAACAGAAGCGTGTTTATGGGGCTTTTCAATGCTCCTCACGTTGTTGGCGAGGCACTTAAAACTGCAGTTTTTGCCGCATCTGTTTATACTGAACTTGGCTTTAAAGTTACTCCTACCGTAGAAGAAACACGCCACGATATTATTCAGGCAATCTGTCTTGAGAATGCCGAAAATCTTGTTGCATTCTGTCAAGGTCTTCAAAAAGGTGCGCCGGTTGATTCTTATGTGACACCTGAGCCATGGGATATGCCGGGCTATGATAATCAGGTTATTATGTCCGCAGGGGCATTTACAAACGGCTCATCAATTGAACTTTCTGCAGATGCTCCACTTCGCGAGCCATTTGCAGTGTGGATGCAAGGCGGACTTAACTTCCATAGCGGTAAAATCGGCGTAATGCTTGCAACAGAAGAACTTTTGAAAAGAGGTTTGATTAAATGAAACTAATGCATCTTAAAAGTGGTACTGATGTGCGTGGTGTTGCGGTAGCAACAGAAAAATACCCCGAAATTCAGTTAACTGATGATGTTGTAAAATACATTTCAAAATCATTTATAAAGTTTTTAAGTGAAAAAACAGGCAAAGCGTATAGTGAGTTGCTTGTATCTGTTGGTCACGATTCAAGAATTTCTGCCGACAGAATAAGAAATGCGGTAATTAAGTCAGTTAGTGAAATGGGCGTTAATATTTTGAATTGCTCATACTGTTCAACTCCTGCAATGTTTATGACAACTGTCACAAGAGAATGCGACGGTGCAATTCAGATTACTGCAAGTCATCATCCTTTTGACAGAAACGGTCTTAAATTCTTTACTCGCGATGGCGGACTTTCAGGAGATGAGCTTAAATCAATCCTTGCAGATGCAGAAAATGAGCCAAAATATAAAGCAGAGAAAAACGGCACTGTTACAGAAATTGATTATATTTCTGAATACGCTGAGATTCTTCGTAATATGATTAAAAAAGGTGTAAATGCTGAAGATTATGAAAATCCGTTGAAAGATTTCAAAATCGCAGTTGATGCAGGTAACGGCGTTGGTGGATTTTATGCTACAAAGGTGCTTGAGCCACTTGGCGCCGATGTTTCTGCCAGTCAGTTTTTAGAGCCGGACGGAATGTTCCCTAATCATATTCCAAATCCTGAAAATAAAGTTGCTATGGAGTATATCCGTAACGCTACAATCAATAATAATTGTGATTTGGGTGTGATTTTTGATACTGACGTTGACCGCGCATCTTGTGTTGACGAAAAAGGCGACGAAATCAACCGAAATTCTATTGTTGCATTAGCGTCAGTAATTGCACTTGAGGGTAACGAGGGTGGCAGTATTGTTACCGACTCTGTTACAAGTGACGGTCTTCGTGAGTTTATTGAAGATACTCTTGGTGGCAAGCATATTCGTTTCAAACGTGGTTACAAAAACGTTATTGACGAGGCAATTCGTCGCACAAATCTTGGTGAGAATACGCCGCTTGCTATTGAAACATCAGGTCATGCAGCGTTCAAAGAGAATTATTATCTTGATGACGGTGCTTATCTTATCACTAAAATCATTATTAAAGCAGCGGTGCTTCGTAAAGAGGGTAAGAAGATTGGCGACTGCATAAAGTCCCTTAAAAAGCCACTTGAAGAAAAAGAGTTGCGCTTTAATATTCTTGCAGAGAATTTCCGTGAAATCGGGGAAACTCTTATTGAAGAAATCAAAACGATTGCAGAAAAAGATGCAGATATGATTTTAGCACCTGACAATTATGAGGGCGTGCGCGTATCTTTTGCAGATGAGAACAAAAAAGGATGGTTTTTACTCCGACTCTCTGTTCACGACCCTGTAATGCCTTTCAATACTGAAAGTGATGTGACTGGCGGTTGTGTTGAAATTTGCAAGGCGTTTTACGATTTAGTAAAAAATGTAAAGGGAATAGACTTTACACCCGTTAAAGATTTCATAAATTTATAATAAAATTGTTGACAAAAGCGTCAAAAAATTTTAGTATATATGTTGTAAATAAAATAATCAGGAGGTGTTATGAATGGTATTTGAAAAAGTTCGTGAAATTATTTGCGACCAACTCGAATTAGATGAAGATGTTGTTACTATGGACGCTATTCTTCTCGAGGACCTTGGTGCAGACAGCATTGATTTGGCTGACCTTGTTATGACTTTCGAAGATGAGTTTGATATGGAAATCTCTGACGAAGCTCTTGAAAATATTAAAACTGTTTCCGATATTGTTAAATTTATCGAAGAACACTAATTGATTATTATTTTTGACTATATAGCAGGGACGAAATTAACCGTCGTCCCTGTACTTTTTAGATAAGGAAGAATTAAAATGGCTGAACAAAAAAAGATGGTTGAGGAAATTACCTCAATGGACGTGGATTTTGCCAAATGGTATACCGACGTTGTTAAAAAAGCAGAATTGGTTGAATATACAAGCGTAAAGGGTTGTATGGTTATTCGCCCTTATGGTTATGCTATTTGGGAAAATATTCAGAAAACACTTGACGGAATGTTCAAAGAAACAGGGCACGAAAATGTTTGTATGCCTATGTTTATTCCTGAAAGCTTGCTTAATAAAGAAAAGGACCACGTTGAAGGTTTTGCACCTGAAGTTGCTTGGGTAACTCATGGTGGTAGTGAAAAACTTGAAGAACGTCTTTGTGTTCGACCTACTTCTGAAACACTTTTCTGTGAGCATTATGCTAACATTATTCAGTCTTACCGCGACTTGCCAAAACTCTATAATCAGTGGGTTTCTGTTGTTCGTTGGGAAAAGACTACAAGACCTTTCCTTCGTACTCGTGAATTTTTATGGCAAGAAGGTCACACAATTCACGCTACCGCAGAAGAGGCACAGGAAGAAACAATCAGAATGCTTAATGTTTATGCTGACTTCTGTGAAAACTACCTTGCAATGCCTGTTGTTAAGGGCGTAAAAACTGCAAAAGAAAGATTTGCAGGTGCAGAAGATACATATACAATCGAAGCACTTATGCACGACGGTAAGGCATTGCAGTCTGCAACAAGCCACTATTTTGGTGACGGATTTGCACATGCTTTTGGAATTCAGTTCCAAGATAAAGACAACAAGTTAAAGCATCCGTTCCAGACATCATGGGGTTGCACAACTCGTCTTATCGGTGCACTTATTATGACTCACGGTGACGATAACGGTCTTGTTTTACCACCTAAAATCGCACCAATTCAGGTTGTTGTTATTCCTGTTGCATCTCATAAGCCGGGCGTTAAAGAAAAGGCAACTGAAGTTTATGAAAACCTTAAGAAAGTTTGCCGTGCAAAGATTGATTTGAGCGACAATTCACCAGGTTGGAAATATGCTGAATACGAAATGAAGGGTGTTCCACTTCGTCTTGAGCTTGGCCCACGTGATATTGAAAACAATCAGTGTGTTGTTGTTCGTCGTGATACAAGAGAAAAATATTTTGTATCTCTTGATGAGCTTGAAACAAAGATTCCTGAACTGATTCAGTTAGTTCACGATGGTCTTTACAACGCAGCACTTGAGCGCAGAAGCAATATGACTTATGTTGCACACAATATGGACGAAATGGTTGACATTGCTGAAAATAAGCCGGGCTTTATCAAGGCAATGTGGTGTGGCGACCGTGAATGTGAAGATGCTCTTAAAGAGCAAGCAGGCGTTACATCTCGTTGCATTCCATTTACTCAGGAAAAAATTGGTGGCACTTGTGTTTGCTGTGGCAAACCAGCCGACAAAATGCTCTATTGGGGCAAGGCGTATTAAAGTGCAGAATGAAATAAATAAAGGACTCAACTTGTTGTTGAGTCCTTATTTTTATTCATTTGCAATTTTGAATGCTTCTTCTGTTGCAAGGGCAAGTTTTGTAACTATATCTTTTTTCTTTGTCATACAGTAGAACGAGTCGTTTGTAGTTGAAATTTCAAAGCAATCTAAATATTTTAACTGCTTAAATTGATATTCAACGTGTAACCCATAAATACCCTTGGTTGGTCGTTGAATTCTGTAATTGTTGTCGTTATAATGACCTTCAATAACAAAACCATTCTGCAAGTCGTGAGTAACCTTTGCTGTACCTAAGTTGATATATTCATTAACGCCGGGGGTGGAGTAAACTTGAAGTTCCTCTTCGTAGTGATAAGTTCCGTCAAGAAGTTGTTGGCGAACATTTTCACGCTCCCACTTATACCAATCAGGAATGTGAGAAAACTCAGTTTCGCCTTGAAGTGCTTTCATTTCACCAAGTTCGGTCATTTCCCATTTTTTACCGCATTCCTCACACCACAAGTGAATACCCTTTGAAATCATTTTGTGCTCGGTTTTGCAATTTGGGCATTGATAAAGAATTTTATTAAGACCTTCGGCACGGTATTTTTCTTTTATGCGAATATTATTGTCTTTCTGCCACTTATATTCGTCATATTCCATTTCCTTGCGAATAATCTCATTAATTTCATCAACGCTTTTTTCTGCAACTTCTTCGGCAGTTAAAATTTGTTTCATTTCAACACGAATAGGTGTTTTGCGGAATTTGAAATTTGTCCAGAACGGAAGATTAAGATAATTTCCGTGATTAAGCATTACCACAATAGGAACATTATTCTTTTTAGCAAGTTTGCCTACTGCAGGCGGTAAAATACAAAGTGTTCCGTCGGGAGTGTATCTTGCTTCTGGGAACATACAAAAAATGTCACCATATTCGTGCAGCACCTTTTTACAAGCACGAACAAGACTTAAATCTGTTGTAAATTTGCGAGTGCAAATACAACCTAGTTTTTCCATAATTCCCGAAACTGTGTAGTATGTGTGGAATGTGGCAACTGTATTTACCTTATTAGGATAAGTTGCCTTAAACATAGTACAAAAATCAAGGGATTGCATATGGTTGATAAGTAAAACATAAGGTGGCTTTAAGTCATCCATATTAAATTTTTCGATTTTGTATCCCTTTCGCACAAGAGATAGAATAACGCTTGAAACAAAGTAAGCAAGTTTTGTTACTAAGTCCGATTGTTTTAACGGAGATTTCGCGGAATTATATCTCTCAACATTATCAGGATAAATAATTTCTGTCAAAAATTCTCTGTTTTCATTCATAGTAGTAATTAAACCGTAGTTTTTTCCTTTTTCTCGCTGACGATTTTATACATTTCTTCAGTTGCAAGCATAAGCTTGGTTACAACATCTTTCTGTTTTGGTATACAATAGAAAGAATTGTCTTTAACTGAAACGTCAAAGCAATCAACTTTACCAAGCTTTTTGAATGCAAATTCGTTATGTAATGTATAAAGCGATTTTGTCTGTCGTTGAATTCTGTAATCGTGGCCGTTATAATGACCCTCAATTACAAATCCGTTTTCTAAATCATGAGTAACTTTTGCTTCGCCAATAGGAATAAATTCGAGTCCCGGCATTGACTGCACAGGAAGTGTTTCTTCATAATAGTAAGTACCATCAAGAATTTCTTGGCGTACACATTCACGCTCCCACTCATACCAATCAGGAATATGTGAGAATTCAGTTTCACCATCAAGGGCTTTTAATTCGCCAAGTTCAGTATATTCCCACACTTTACCGCATTCTTCACAAGTAAGGTGAATACCCTTACCAACAGTTTTGCCCTCTGCCATACAATGTGGGCATTTGTAAAGGACTTTATTAAGTCCGTCTGCACGGAAATTTTCTGTAATCTTAATATTGTTTTCTTTCTGCCAAGCGTGGTCGTCGTAATACATTTCTTCGCGAATTAATTCGTTGATTTCTTCCGCGGTCATTTCTTCAATCTGTTCTACTGTAAGGATTTGCTTCATAGTAGAATAGAATGGAACTTTTCTGTATTGACGGAAATCCCAGAACGGTGCATTAAGATAATGACCGTGATTAAGAATTACCACAACAGGTACTTTATTCTTTTTAACAAGTTTGCCCACAACATCAGGAATTATTGCAGTTGTACCAACATTTGAGTAGCGTGCTTCAGGGTACATACAAAGAATGTCACCATATTCGTGAAGCACTTTATGACAAGCGCGAACAAGCCCTAAATCTGTTGTGTATTTTCTGTGGCAAGCACAACCTAACTCTGTCATAACTTTTTCAAAGCCGATAAATCCGTCAAGAGTAGCAATATTATTGATTTTATGGGGATGTAATGCCTTGTAACATGTAAAGAAATCTACAAATTGGTTATGATTGCAAAGAACAATGTAAGGCGGTTTAAGGTTTTCTACATCGCCAATTTTTTCAAGTTTAGTGCCACCACGGACAATAAATTTAAGAATAAAGCGTGAAATGTTATATACAAGCCCTGCGTAAAAGTCGTTTTGTCTTTTAGGCATAATAGGGGGTACATTAATTTCTATATTTTCAGGATATACGATATAATCCAAAATCTCATTCATAAAATCACCCAATTGTAACCGATTTGTAACTATTTTACCATAAACAACAAAAATATTCAATAGTGTTTATTTGGAAATGAATTGTGCAATATCTGGAGGCAACTCGCTTTCAATTTCGATTAATTCTTTTGTAATAGGATGTGTAAATTTACAATAACAACAATGAAGTGCCTGACGAGAAATATCGTCACGAGGGGTACCGTACATTGTGTCGCCTGTAAGGGGAGTGCCAAGTGAAGAAAAATGCACACGAATTTGATGAGTTCTGCCTGTAAGCAGGTGAATACGCAAAAGAGTGCGACCATTGTGGTGTGAAAGTGCTTTCCAGTTTGTAATTGCAACTTCACCACGCTCGTCAACTGTGCGGTAAGTCTTTATTGGGTCAGGTCGATAGATTGGTCTGTCAATTACACCTTCGCCTTCATAAACACCTTCACAAACTGCCATATATTCTTTATATATTTTACCATTGAGCACACCTGCAATAAATCTGTTAAGGGCACAGACAATTATACCAGAAGTACCACGGTCAAGACGACCTATTGAACGGAAAACTGCAGATTTTCCCTGACTTTCAAGATGATACGCCACCGCATTCGCTACTGTGTCACCTTGATGATTGTGTGATGGGTGCAAGGGGAGTCCTGCGGGTTTGTCGATAATAAGAATGTCGTCATCCTCATATAAAACCTTGAGTTTATAATCTAATGGTGCAACTGCTTTGACTTTTTCTTCTTTGTCGGCAGGAACAGTAATTGATAAAACATCACCAGTTTTGAGCAAATCAATAGTTCTTGCGTGAACTCCGTTAATCATGATTCCCTCAGGGTCATGCTTGAGCTTAGGAATAAGACGAGCCGAAACTTTTGCTCTGTTTCGCAAAAAATCAAAGACTTGTTTGCCGTCATACTTTTCTTCAATTGTGAAATCTATACGCCTTTTTATATTCATAAGACTTCACCTTTCGTCAGTTTTTATAATTGAATTATAACACAAAAAGAGTATAATAGAAACAGAAATTTTATGGAGGGTGTTTTATGCAGCTTTTTATTTTGATTTTACACAATTCAAGACATATGGACAAAGTCCTTGCAGAATTTATGGCAGAGGGTATCGGTGGCGGTTCTCTTGTTGACTGTGAGGGTGTTTTGCAGGCAATGAGCCATACTTCTGTTGAGCCACCACCAATTTTCGGCTCACTTCGTCAATATCTTAATCCTGAAAGAGGTAGCACCAACAAAATGCTTATTTCTGCATTAAGTGAAGACCATATTGTACGTGCAAAAGAAATTGTACGCGAGGTTACAGGCGGTATTGATAAAGAAAATACGGGAATTATTATCACTGTTCCCGGAATTACAGTTGAGGGCATTAAATAATCGGGGGACTTTTTAAGTGAATACACTTTTAGCGTTGTCATTGGGAATGATTGTAGGTCTTCTCATGACAAGAATAATGAAAAAAATCAATCTGCCCAATGTTACTGGGTATCTTATAGCAGGGCTTATTGTAGGGCCTTACTGTCTTGGTATTTTTAACCACGAAAACATTGAAGGGCTTTCAATAATTACTGAGGCAGCACTTGGATTTATCGCATTTTCAATTGGTGGTGAGTTCAAATTCTCTGCACTTAAACAATTAGGTGCAAAAATCTTTGTAATTACTCTTTTAGAAGCGGTGGGGGCAAGCGCTCTTGTATCAACAGTATTAATACTTACGGGATTTAATCCACAGTTGGCACTTGTATTGGGCGCAATTGCATCTGCAACAGCTCCTGCGGCAACCTTGATGGTTGTGCGTCAGTATAAAGCAAGGGGGCCTGTTACATCAACTCTTTTGCCTGTAGTTGCTATTGATGATGCAGTTTGTCTTATGCTTTTCTCAATTTTATCAAGTGTGGCAAAAGCGTTAGGAGCAAAGGGCGAGTTCAGTTTTTATGAAACTATTGTAAAGCCGTTAATTGAAATTGCGGGCTCATTAATTGTTGGCTTTGCGGTGGGATTTGTATTGGCGATTGCTACAAAAGTCTTCCTTTCTCGTGCAAACAGAATGTCACTTGTTGTTACGGCGGTGTTTTTAGGCGTGGGATTATCAGAACTTCTCGGATTTTCTTCACTTCTATTCTGTATGGCAATCGGCGCCGCACTTGCAAACTTTTCAAAGGTTACAGATGCGGTTATGGAGGGAACAGACCGTTGGACTCCACCCGTGTTTATGCTCTTTTTCGTGATTTCAGGTGCTCATTTCAACTTTGAAGTGCTTAAGAGTGTAGGCATTGCGGGAATTCTGTATCTTGTATTCCGCTCGGCAGGTAAATACTTTGGCGCAATGCTTGGATGTGTTTTCACAAAAGCCGAAAAGAATGTAAGAAAATATCTTGGTATAACTCTTTTACCGCAAGCGGGTGTTGCTATTGGTATGGCGCAGTTATCATTGACTGTTGTGCCTGATTATGGTGAACAGATAAGAGCGGTAATTCTTTGCGCAACACTTGTGTATGAACTTGTAGGACCGCTTCTTACAAAAATTGTACTCACAAAAGCAGGAGAAATTAAAAAGGTATAGTTGTAAGGACAACCAAAAATGGTTGTCCTTTTTCTTATAATATGCACAATTGACATTTCGTATCTTTATATGATATATTGAAGTTACAAAGATAAAGGAGGGTTATTATGGCAAAAACTTTAATTGATTTTAGAGCAGAAAAAGGGTTATATCTCAAAGATGTTGCAGAAACAATCGGCATTACGGAAGAAGAACTTTCAAAAGCAGAATCATCTGGCAACACACCTGATTACATCACTCAAAAGTTGATTGTGGCATATAATCTTCCCGAAGATTATTTTGCCGAAGAAATAGCGGTAAATCCTGTTAAGCCGATAAAGAATTTGAAAGCGTATTTCTTCAAAGCATCACTTGGTTGGTATCTTGTGTTTTCTCTTGTGCTTTGTATTCCTATGTGGATTGACGGTATTATAACTCCTATTATTCACATGAACGCCAATACAATTGGAGCGTTAAATATATATAAAGAAATTTATGGAATAATCAGTGATGTATTCACAGTTGTTGCTATATTTGTATATTGTCATTTGTTTGCTAAACATATTATGAAGAAAACAGGGCTTAGCGGAGATATTTATAAATACAGATATTTATATGAGGTTATTCCATCGGGTGCTACTGCAGTTATAACAGCACTTTCAACACTTATTACAACTATGGCATTAAAAGAAACGTTGGAAGACGAGTCAAAATATTATTTTATGGCTATTGCGGGCGGAATAAGCTTTGTTATTTCTATAGTTCTAATGGTAATTGCGGCATTTATAATGACACATCTTCTGAATACTGCCATTATAGAAGATGTAACTTTTAAAGCAAAAAGACATAAAACAATGGCGATAATTGTAACAATATCTTCTGTGTTGGCTTTTGCAATTGCTATTTTTGCAAACACTTTAGAGCCATACCCAACATACGATGCAATAATCAGAAGAATATTTGTTTATGGCATTTATATTGCAGTTGCATGGCTTGTTTATCTTTCAAAAGATAACAATAAGACTAAGACAAGTTTCGCGTTTGAAATTCTACCTATAATAAGCATTGTTGATACATTGTTGTTTGGTTTAATCAGTTTATAAATTAAAAACAAAAAGCTCGGTGAAAACCGAGCTTTTTTCAAGTTCTACCAATATTAGATTTTTATTTCTTGCCATAAAAACGCCTGTGTGTTACAATTTTTATGAAAGGAAGATTCTTATGGCAAACTATGAACTGTCCAACAGAATATATGAATTAAGAACACAAAAGGGGTTGTCGCAAAAAGAACTTGGTGCAATCCTTGGCGTTTCAAATAAAGCTGTTTCAAAGTGGGAGACAGGCACGGCAATCCCAAAAACAGAAACACTTATAAAACTTGCAGAGGTGTTTGAAATTTCAACAGAAGAACTACTTAATATGGCTTTGCCTTTGCAAAACACACCAACAAAAGAAGAAGGCATAATTCTTAACCCTATAAATGCAAGAATGGGCAAAACATTAGGTGAATTTCGTGCTGAACAGGGTTTGTATCTTAAAGATGTTGCCGAAAAGATTGGCATTTCTGAAGAAGAGTTGCAAACCATTGAAGATTCATATCTTGTGCCCGATGAAATAGCAAACAAATTGGTTGTTGCTTATAATTTGCCAGAAAATAATTTTGCAAAGCCAGTTTATAAATCAAAAACAGTAACAAAGAAATACTTTTTGAAAATAGCGTTTATATATGAAATTATTCTTGCTCTCATTGGGGCAATACCTTCCATAATCAGTGGAATACTATTGGCTTTATCTGTAATTTTAGATATATATGATTTAGAGCAAGCTTCAACATTTGTAATGGATTATTCATTTTTGCTAACACCGATTGCTGCTACGGTGGGATGCATCTTGCTTGGAAAATATCTGACAGAAAAATCAGGATACATCGGAGATTTTAATAGATATAGATTTTTATATGCTACTATTCCTGTTGCTGCTTCAGCTGCAATAACATCTTTCGCAGGGCTTGTTATAGGGTTAATTACAGATTTTATGAGAGATAATCCTGATGGATTTTTAAGCGTAGTATACACAGTGATTATTAGTGCAGTAAGTTTGATTTTCTCTTTAATGGGTACAGTGCTTATAACTATAGTATTGTCTATGCTTATGGGTATTGCAATTGAGCAAAATCCTGAAAGAAGAAAGTCCTTTAAGACAATAGCGATAATTGTAACGGTATCTGCGTTACTTGCTTTTATTATTGAACAGGTAAGTGAGTACATATTGTTTCCACCGTATGTTTTTACTTTCCATATGGATTTTCTGCCTTATGCACTTAATATTGTTATTGTATGGTTGGTATATTCAATTACAGAAATCAGTAATCCCAAAAAAGAAAAATGGGCATTTAAGATTTTGCCACTTTTAAGCATTTGGGGAATTATGATAGAATTGGTAATCGGGTTAGTTGGTCTCGGTTTTGAATACTTACTTGAAATGTTAGGGGAATGGATGGACTCATTAATATTTTAATAATAGTGCAAAACAAAAAGCTCGGTGTAAACCGAGCTTTTTCTATTCGTAATATTCAACCAATCTATTATATTCTTCGTCAGTTATATGTAGCATTGAGCCGTGGCGGGGACGTAGGTGGTCAAGTGAGATTTTTGATTTATCAACTGCTTTCCAGTTTATTAAATCTTCACTTTCCTGCATAAAATAGCCACCGTTACGGAATTGGTCTGCAATCAAAACATATTTATTTTCTTTTAGGATTTTATATGTGCAATTACCCTCAAGGGCTACGCTTGCAACGGAAATTTTGTTGTCATCGGGTTCAAAATATGGGCCGTCAGGTGTATCTGCAACAACATAGCAGATTGCAGATTTGCCTTCAT
>JAGBSJ010000012.1 GCA_017631955.1 Clostridia bacterium | reverse complement strand
TATCGAAGAAAGAGCAATTGCTCTCAGAGATGAATATTACCCAAATGCAGAGGTATATACAGATTATAAAGAGTTACTTAAAGACGAAAGTATTGATGCAGTTGACATCTGCACACCAAACTATCTCCATTCTATAATTGCGGTTGATGCATTTAAAGCTGGTAAACACGTGTTATGCGAAAAGCCTGATGCTATTGACGTTACAGAGGTTCTCAAAATGAAAAATGCCGCTGACGACGCAGGCAAGGTACTTATGGTTATAAGAAACAATCGTTTTGTTACAGCTTCACAGTATGCAAAGAAATTTGTTGAAGATGGCAAAATGGGCGAAATCTATTGTGGTCGTTGTGGTTGGCAAAGACGCCGTGGTATCCCTGGCAAAGGCGGTTGGTTCACAACAAAAGAACAGTCTGGTGGCGGTCCACTTATTGACCTTGGTGTTCATATGATAGACCTTGCTATATGGCTTATGGGTAACCCAACTCCTGTTGCAGTAAGTGCAAATACTTACACTAAATTTGCAGATAATGATACAAGTGATTCTGAAAACTCAAAGTTTGGCGATGCAAATTCAGAGGGCACATTTGACGTTGAAGACCTTGCAATGGGCATGATTCGTTTTGACAATGGTGCTGTTCTTCAGATAGAATTCAGTTGGGCATCAAACATAAAAGAAGAAAATCGCTTTGTTGAACTCAGAGGTACAAAAGCAGGTCTTAAGTGGAAAGAAAATGAGGTTGAATTCTATACCGAAGAAGATGGACAACTTCTTGATATTATCCCGAGAGGCAATATAGATACAAACGGACATAAGAAAAATATCCGTAATTTCATTGATGTTCTTACCGAAGGTGCAGAACCAGTTTTCAAGCCATCTCAGGGTGTTGATATGATAAAAATCCTTTGTGCAATATATGAATCAGCTGAAAAAGGCAGAGAAATTGTGCTTTAATTCATTGACAATATTATACATTATGGTATAATCTCTATATAAAGGATGGTGTTTTTTATGAAAAGAAACATTTTGAAAGTTTTATCTCTTGTAATGGTACTTTCAATGTTGTTTTGCATTATGCAGGTTTCCGTTAGTGCTAAAACAACTTACAAAATTACAAACCCTTATGAAAGTGTAACTCATTTGCTCGGTAATGATGATAATCACTACAAAACAAACCTTCATACTCACTCAACTTATAGTGATGCTACTATTCCTTTAACAGAAATGGTAAAAGAACATTATAATCAGGATTTTGATATTCTCGGTATAGCAGACCATGGTGTTGTTGGTGAAGAATGGAATGTACAACCAACTCTTATTCCGCTTTACCAATATAATCCTTTAATTGGTAATAAACAAGCACATTTTACAACTGAAGAATATGAATCTATTCTTGCAGGTACATATTCTGATGGAACAGCACGTACTAAAACGAATGGTATGCAGTGTCTCACAGGTGCTATTGAAGGTAATATGCTTGTTGTTCAAAAAAACCACGTAAATGGTTACTTTATGGATGACAAAAGAACTGAGGGTGTTCTCGGTGACGAGGGCGACTTTAACACGATGATAGAGATGATTGAAGATGCCGGTGGTGTTTCACATATTAACCACCCTGGTGACTGGCTCAGTTCTGCAAATGGCGAGCTTGTTTACGATGAAAACGGTAACGTTATGCTCACACCAAACGGTGACGAAATGACAGTTGGTTATCAGATTGCAACTGACCCGGGTAATGTTCAGTTTTTTGCAAATTCTTTCCGTCTTTATAAATCTTGCCTCGGTATTGAAGTTTATAACGCTTTCGACCGTCCGACAAGAAGTGATCGTGTTCTTTGGGATGAACTTCTTAAAGTAATTATACCTGAAGGCAGAAATGTTTGGGGCTTTGCTAACAACGATGCTCATACAAATGAAGACGTAGACACATGTTTTATGGACTTTGTTTTACCGGAGTATTCACAAGCTAACGTTCGTACTGCTATGGAAAATGGCACATTCTTTGCGGTTTCCAGATACGAATGGGGTGACAGAATAGGTACAACTATGGAGTACCCTACAGTTACAAGTATAGTAGTTGACGATGCAACAGATACAATCACAATTACCGGTAAAAATACCGATTCTATAAAGTGGATTGCAGACGGTGTATATATTCAAGAAGATACAGTTTCTGTAAACGGTGTATGTACATCAACAATTAAACTTCAAGAATACTCTGAAGAAATTAGTTGTTATGTTCGTGCAGAAATTGATGGTCCTGGTGGCAGAACACTTACACAGGCTTTTGTTTGCGATGATGGCAATATGGATGAACTCATTAACAGAACAGATAAAATGAATCTTCCGGCACTTGACTTTGTCTCAGTTTTCCGTAAAATACTTAAAACAATTTACAGTATGTTTACAGGTGTCATTGTTCCAGAGATTTCTAAATAATATTTGCTGATATTTTAATAAACAAAATAGACGATTCTTCTGAATCGTCTATTTTGTCTTAATATTGTATAATTTTTTTAAGTAATATAAATAAAAAACAACCTTAGTATTTCTACCAAGGTTGTTTGGTGTGGGTAGCAGGACTTGAACCTGTACACCTTTCGGCACAAGAACCTAAAGGTCACGCCACCTCGATGACAAGCTCAAGAGTGACTGTATTAAACCATATCTGGTTCGAACACACTCACTCTAATCCCAATAGAATCAAGGGGTTTCGTGTTTTGACTTTTCTTATATTTGCATAATAATATAGTAAGAACAAATTGTAAAGAGGATATAGATACTTAACCGTATTTTTATTTTATCTTCGATTGGTTCGGTTAGCCAAATCACCATAAAGTGGTGTTGCAAGACCAAATCCACCTGAAACGGTTAATATCTGACCTGTGGTGTATAGGGAATCATCACTTGCAAAGTAAACTACTGCAGAAGCAATTTCTTCGGGTTTGCCCATTCTGTTAAATGGTATATGGCGAAGGAATAAATCTCTGAATTCACCGGTAAGATTTTTTTCTACTGCATCAGTTGCAGTCATTCCTGGTAGAACCGCATTGCAACGGATGTTGTTTCTTGCTTCGTGTACAGCAATAAGCTTAGTAAGGTAATTTATTGCCGCTTTACTAGTGCCGTATGATACTTGCGAAATATCAGGCACCAACCCACCAACAGAAGAAATGTTAATAATACTTCCGCCATCTTGCTATGCCATATATTTTACCGCTTCTTTACTTGCGGCAAAAACACTCCTGAGATTGATGTTTACTGTATCAAGAAAAACATCAACATCGGTGTTTGAAAAATCAAGGTCCTGACCAGGCTTTGACGTTCCAAAATTGTTTACAAGAACGTCAATACGCCCATTCTCTTTTACAACATCTTCTATCATTGATATGAAAGATTCCGGCTTACTTGCATCGTTAAAAACATATTTTACATTATAACCCTCAGCATTGAGTTTTTCGGCTTCTTCTTTTGCAAGGTCTAAATTTCTTGCCGCCATATAAACGACAGCACCTTCTTTGGCACACGCTTTAACACAAGCTAAGCCAATACCTCTTGTAGATGCGGTTATTAAAATAATTTTATCTTTTAATTTCATAAAGTTTCTCCTTCTTTATTGTGAATTCTTGGAAGAAAAAGCACTGTTATTATGCCCACTACAATACACGCTATTTCAACTAAAGCTAATGTTTTTACTGAGTCAATAGCGGCAGTAATTTCAGTTGCCCCTGAAGTTATAAGGGCAGATGCTCTGTTAGTAAACATAGGTACAAACACGGCAACACCAAATGGTGCGGCAAGGTCACGGAAAAGTCCGTAAGTTCCCGTTCCTGACCCTGAATTTTCAATCGGTACACCTGACAGAACAACTTTCATAAAGATTGTACCGTTTCCACCAAGACCAAATCCGAGCAAC
>JAGBSJ010000011.1 GCA_017631955.1 Clostridia bacterium | reverse complement strand
GTTTCTTTGTCTTCAATAATTTTGTCGAAAGTAGAGCTTATAATTGCACCGCTTTCCTTTACAAAAAACTGTTCAGTGACCAGATTCTTTTCAAAGGATTCTCCACCGGGCTCTAATATATTATTTAAATAATGCGTATCAGTAACAAGATAAAAGCTTACAGGTTTCATATTTTTCTCCTTAAGCTTATATATTCAAAAAATCTTTTCTGTAATTTGCGCCAAAGAATTCTGCAAGCTCTATCATTTCTTCATCTTTGATAGTGTTTATTCTTGGCAAATGTGCTGTCAGCATATAAATCTGTGCAGCTTTTTCTACAGTTTCAATAAGACCAAAAGTTTCGTCCATTGTTTTACCGGCACCATAAATGCCGTGCATACCCCAGATAACGAGTCTGAACTCTTCCATTTTCTTCGCTGTTGCTTCACCAATTTCATTTGTACCGCAAAGCATCCAAGGAAGAACACCTACACCGTCAGGAAAAACAACAATACACTCAGTACACATTTCCCAAAGAGTGTGAGTAATTTTCTTTTCGTCAAGCTCATGCACATAGTTCATAGCAAGTGTGTGGGTTGGGTGAGTATGCATTATAACCCTGTTTTCAGGGTCAACCTTTAGCCGTGCCATGTGGCTCATAAGATGTGCAGGAAGCTCACTTGTGAATTTGCTATTATCTTTATATCCCCAAAGAAGCTCGGCAGTTGTTCCGTCCTTTGCAATACGGATAATACCAAGATTTGTTTCAGGGTCGTATTCAACATTTTTAAAATATTTTCCTGTACCTGTAACGATAAAGATTTTACCGATAAGGTCAGTTGCATCAAATCCCGTAGGGATTGTACGGATAACATTATCTATATCAAGATATTCTTTAACTTCATTTTCATCAAGCATATAACTGATGTTACCACCATTTCTCTCATCCCAACCAAGACGATACATATTAGCAGTAGTTTTTTTCATTTCTTCTACAAAGGGGGCAGTTAAAATATCTTTCATACTCTTTTCACCAAAACTTCCTGTTCGTATTTTTTCACTTCTGTAAGATAATCAGCAGGTGTGTTTTCTCTTGCAAGATATTCAATCCACACATCACCAAATGGTGCTGTTTTCATTTCTTCCTGAAGATACATTATCTCTGTAAAGTTGCTTTCATTCTGCAACTCTTTCATTTTTTCATCTGGCTGTAAAAGTGCAAAGAGAAGTGCTTTCTGCACACTTCTTACACCTGTTACCCATGCAGAAATACGATTGATTGATGCATCAAAATAATCTGTTGCAATAAACACTCTGTCAAGAGCATCATTTCTTACGATTTCTTTTGCAATCTCTTTTGTTTCATCATCAAAGATAACAACATGGTCTGAGTCCCAACGAACTGCTCTTGTAACATGAAGTGCAATTTTTTCATTAAAGAGGAGAAGTGATGAAATCTTATCACTAACCATTTCGGTAGGATGATAGTGTCCGTTGTCCATAAGAGGCGTAATACCCTTATAACTTGAATATGAAAGGCAAAATTCTGCCGAGCCAACCGTATAACTTTCAAGACCTATACCAAAAACTTTTGATTCAAGAGTTACATACACCTTTTCTTTGTCATAAGGTGTATCAAGAATTTCATCAAGACTATTTTTAAATCTCATTCTTGGTGATAATCTGTCAGCAGGAATATCCTTGTAGCCGTCAGGAATCCATATATTCATAACACAAGGTATCTCTGTTTCTTCAGCGAAATACTCTGCAATTTTAAGACAGGCCTTGCCGTGATTTACCCAATATGTACGAACTTCTTCATCAGGTGATGAAAGAGTAAGATTATCCTTTACCATAGGATGTGAAAAGAATGTCGGATTAAAATCTATACCCATATTTCTTTCTTTGGCAAAATCCACCCATTTTTTGAAATGCTTTGGCAGGAGTTTATCTCTGCCAACAATTTCACCATCATCAAAAATGGCATAAGAAGCGTGAAGGTTCAGTTTCTTTTTACCAGGCATAAGTGAAAATGCTTTATCATAGTCTGCCATAAGTTCTTCAGGTGTTCTTGCTTTACCAAGGTAGTTGCCTGTTGTCTGAATACCACCTGAGAGGGATTCTTTACTATCAAAACCTGTTACATCATCACCCTGCCAGCAATGAACGGAAACTGTGACATTTTTTAGTGTTTCAAGTGCTTTTTCAGTATCAATGCCATACTTTGCATATATTTCTTTAGCTTCGTTATATCTGTTCATCATTCTGCCTTCTCTACATCAAATTTTTTATTGGTAAGAGTATTTTTTGCATAAACTCTGCAAAAGTATAGTAGCCATTTTAATATGTTATCATAATACCATATTTTGACAGTATTTTAAAGGCGTTTTTATAAAAACATTCATATTTTGGATTTAAAAAAGCAAAAGCGTTGCATTTGGGAATTTTTCCTCCCTTATGCAACGCTTTTTTGCTTATAATCAATCTTTTTTTATTTATTCTAAAACCTGATTTATATTTTTCTTGCCGAATGATACCTCATCGTCATTGATAACTAAACACGGTACACTCATTACATTATATTTTTTCTTTAGTTCTTCGAAATGCTGAAGGTCATAGACTTCAGCACGGATGTTTGAATTTAATGTTGCGATATGCTGACAAGCAATGACCAAATCAGGACACATAGTACAAGATAAAGATACCAATATTTTCATATCTATAGAACTTTTGATACCTTTAATTTCTTGGTGAGTCTGTTCGTCAATCTGTTGTCCTGGTCCTGCTGCATTGTATAGTCCAAGGACAAAAGAGGTGAATTCGTGACCTGAAGGAACTCCGTGAAAAGCAAGTCCCGTGTCATTACCATCATCAAGAAAGACTCTGACACAAGGTGCTTGATTTGTTGTATCGTTTTTATCGACAATTTTTACTGTGATTTTGTCTGTAAGTGACGCAAGACTTGTTATAAATTCTTCTAACTCATTAGAAACAGGGCGGTTATCAAGAAAAAGTTTAAGCAACAAATTGCGTTCCATTTTACTGAATACACCTGATAACTGTTGTTTCATATCAGAGGTAAAAGTTTCATTAGAATCATGTGCAACAGTTTCTTCTGTAACAGGTGATTCTTCAATGGCTTTTACCGTCGGCTGTTTAGCATAAAGTCCTGTTTTTTGTTGTATGGTTGCAACATATTTTTCAAGTTCAGTAGCAGCTAATGCACCGTCACTGGTAGCTGTTACAACCTGACGAAGTTGTTTTATGCACACATCTCCGGCAGCATAAATTCCGTCAATATTTGTTTTTTGTTCTGAGTTGGTAATAATATATCCGTGTTCATTGAGTTCAATTATATCTTTAACCAATTCCGTATCGGGAGAATAGCCGGCAAAAACAAATGCGCCAAAAAAATCTCCGCTTTCTGCACGATATTCGGAAATCTCACCGGTTTTTGTGTTTTTATATCGAATATAATTAAGCCCATTTTTACCTGATACTTCTTCTACAACAGTGTTTGGAACAACAGTTATTTTTTCATGATTTTTCGCTTTGTTAGCAACAGAAGCTGCACAACTAAAATCGTCTTTGCGAATAAAAATTGTCACGTGTTTTGCAAACTTGGTTAAAAATACGTTTTCCTCAGCAGCAGCAAAACCTCCACCTATAACGAAAATCTCTTTGTCAGTAAAAAATTCACCGTCACATGTGGCGCAGTAAGCAACACCTCGTCCTTTGTACTCCTGTTCTCCCTTAAAACCAACCATTCTGGGGTGTGCACCCGTGGCAATTAGAATACCCAAACAGTAAAAATCCCCACGGTTGGTGTGAACAGTTTTCACATCATCGCTAATATCTAACCCTTTAGCTTCAGTAAACAGACATTCTGCTCCAAAGGTTTCCGCCTGATGTCGCATAGTATCTGTAAGTGCTTTACCGCTTGTTTTTCCTATGCCCGGATAATTTACGACTTCATTTGTAATGGTAATCTGACCGCCGAACTTTTCTTTTTCAAGCACTAATACTCTGTATTTTGCACGAGCAAGATAAAGAGCGGCAGTATATTTCGCAAGTGATGAATCAGCATATACCACAGGGCAAATCTTAACTGTGTCTGGCGGATTTGGTCTTGCAACACCCCTTTACGGTGATTTATCAAACAAAACAAACCGTAGATAGAACTTTTTAAAACAGGAATAACTAGACAATAAAATGCCCCTGATTTTAATCAGGGGCATTAGTTATTTCAGTGATGATTTGTCAAGCACCGGCATTTCTGTCATTCGAAGTCGTGCACATCCGTATGGGCAGAGTTTGATTTTTTGAATGTCAGAAATTGGCTCTCTTGATTTTGGAATTTTTCTTGCAACACTTCTGTATGGGAATTTAAGTCCCCAATTAATTTGTTGCATATTTGCTTTTATGGTTACAGGTGGATTTTTCTGTGAGAATGGAATATCACTTATTCCATTGAAAATCAGTTCAAAATCCGCGTCTGAATAGCCGTAATTCCAAGGTGTTTTTGGTATGAATTGGTAGTCACAATATGGGAATTTACGCTCAACACCTTTTTTAGTGTATTCTCTCATTTGTTTTTCATATTCAATGGGTACAGAGAAAAGTAATGAACCCGCCTGCAAAGCATAAAGGTCATTTGGTCTTGATTTGAGATATGGAATTGTTTCAAATTCCAACTGGATTTCAGTATTACCTTGTTTTATTGCGAATTCAAGGTCTTTAGTTTCTGTATCTTCACCATTCACTTTAAGATTTTTTGCAAATGATGGTATTCGGATTACAAAATCGAAATCTTTTTCTGCATCTATTATATAGCGCATTTTATTTTCAAATGGGTAATTTGTTTCGAGTTTGATTGTAACACCATTGTCATTCAAAACAGATGGTAACATAACCGCATTTATTATTTTATTTTCGTTATGCATAAATGGTGAAAGGGCAAACTTAGGCCAACCTTGATTGAAATTTGCAGTACAACAACCATAGTTTGGTTCAAGTCCAAATGTGTGTGCATAAGGTCCGTTTGTACTCCACGGTGCTATAATCATAGTTTTCTGACAAGCAATCTGATTTACCTGCTGAACATACTGATGAGTCCACATATCTTCACTTATAGTAGCAGGTAAAGCGTTAAATGCAAGTACTTCGAGGCGTTCTGCCCATTTGTTGTCACCTGTATGAGCAAAAATTTCTTCATAAGAATACATCTGCTCAACTACTGCACAAAGTTCAGTACCTTTTGTAGGGTCAATACCTGAAAGCACCTCGTCACCTGTAAAGCCCTCAAACACAGTACCGTTGTATCTGTCGAGAATTTCACGGAGCTTTTCGGCATTGTCGGTGTATGCTTCACCTAATAATTCGTGTGAAACTGCCTCACTTTTTAGCATCATAGTCATATTTACTATGTGGGTATTCATTCGCCAGACGTGACTTGGTTTCTTCCAGTTTTCTGTTGTTGTATTGTAATCGAAACCTTGTTCTTTTATGATTTTTGCAAGGTCACAAAGCCAATCTTCCTTATATTTTTCATATAAAAAATTGATTGAGATGAAAGATTCAAACCACCTATATTTACCCCAACCAAACAACTTGATTTCGCCACTTTTAAGAAGTTTATAGTAGTTTTTAAGTACTTTATAAATAACTTCGGGGATTCTTTCGTCGCCTGAACAATCATAATAAACTTTAAGAGTTTTACAGATAAGTTGTACTGCCCAAGTATCATATTTTGGTATTTCCTCTTTTTTACAAGGGCAAATCCAACCGTCGCTCTGTTGCTTTTCAAGAATTGCATTTATGTATTTCTTCGCAACCGAAATCATTTCTTCATTCTTGAGAAGATATGCAAGGGGAATAAAGCCATCAAGCCAATAAGGGACTCTTTCCCAACCCTCACAATTACCGCCAATCCACGCACTATCGCGAATATCAGGCCATATTTTGTGAAGATTGCCACTTAAACCCTCTGCTTGAATCTCAAGTTGGCGTTTAAGCCAACCTTCAGGTTTTAACTCTTTTGATGTATAAAAATTCCATTTATTCATAACATCTAAATCCTTTAATTTACTCTAATGGTGTCTGATATGTAACATCTTCAAACTGCATTGTAACTTCTTCGCGTGTAAATCCTTCAAGGTCATATCGGTCAGAATAGTAATTGTATTTATCAATAGTAAATGTTGAATCTGGCTTGCAAGTAATCATAGTGCAACCTCTTTGTGAGCCAACTTTATCAATACCCGAATATGCGAAATAGTCAATACTGTAACCATAACTGAACTGAATACCTTTGTATTCAAAAGTAGTGCTATTGATATGGTCGTGACCGTTAAACATTGCTTTTGTTGACTCTAATTCAAGCATTTTTTCAAAAAGGTCATCTTCGCCTAATCCACAGTAAACTCTTCTGCCACCTTCGCCGATTATACCATCATAATATTTAAAATTATCTGTATCTTTAAAGCCATTTTTCTCAAATTCTGTCCAAGCATCCATCATTTCAACAAGTGGAATATGGAAAAATGCAAGCGATTTAACAGGCACTGACTCTTTGTCGATTTTTTCGTTTTCTGCATTCATTCTCTTGATTTCTTTTTCATACCACTGTACCTGATTAGGATGAATATTGTCATAAGTACCTTTAATACTCTCAATAAGATTATCTTTAATATATGCCTGAGAATCAATTAAAACCATTGCTTGAGTAATAATTCCATCTGTATTTTTCACTTCAATAACGTGATTTCCATAACCATCAATATCTTCAGGACCTGATTGGAACAAGCAGTATTTGTATTCTTCATTTTCATAAAATTCTGCAACTGCTTTTCTGTCAAAATATGAGTAACATTCTGCATCGTGATTACCAAAAGTAACATCCCAATAAATGCCAAGGCGTTCCATAAGATTTGCAAATGCCTTTGCACCACTATAATTGTTGAATGTACCCGCAGTATAAGGCACGGGGAAAGCAATGTCACCCGTTGCAATAACAAGGTCGGGCTTTTCTTTTGTTATCATTGTTGCAACAGCATTAAGTGCTTTTTCGTCAACAGTTTTTGACATAAAGCCACCACCGATATGAATATCAGTAAGGTGCATTACCTTAAAATCTCCGTCAGTTGTGAAATACCAATTTCCGTTATCGTCCTTTTGAGGAACAAGTTGATTTTCAAACTCAACTTTGCTATAAGAATTACCTTTTTCTATAAGATTTCTAACAGATAAAAGATTAGCACCTGTGATTGCAATCGCAATAACTATAACTACAGAAATAATTGTAATTAAAATCTTTTTTTTGTTTTTACACTTTGCCTTTTTCAAAATGTTCCACTCCCTTCAAATTTCGCTATTAGAATACCATAAATATTAAAGATTTGGTTTGTATAATTACATTTTCTTAATTTTGAAAACAAACTTTGCATTATCTTCATACCAAAGTGGAAAATTTGTTCCCCACACATTATTATATAAAACAAAACTTAATCCGTCTTTTATAACATCTTCAAATTTATTGTCAAATTCAAGAATTTTACCTTTTCCAAATGAAACAAGGGGAGAATGAAGATTGATAATTTCAAAGCCGTCAAACTCAACGCTCTGGACTGCATGAAGATTTCTGCTTCCGTTATATGCCACTTCATCAGGATTAACAAGACAACCGAGTTTTTTGAGCTTAATCTGTTCTGATGATGGAAAAAGGTTTAAGTAAATAGCTTCTGTTAATCGGTTAGCATCTTTTTCGTACCAAGAAACTTCAATATTCAAGCCACCATCTGCCAAAGTATAAATAATCTGAATAAGTCTTGGTGCACCCAAGTCTTCACAAAGTTTTTTGTCACATTTGAGATTAACCGTGATTTGCGAGTCAGTTGCCGACATTTTATCAACGGTATAAGCAAATCTGCCCGAAGGGTATTTACCCTCAACACATTTAAGGCAAGGTCTCGCAAAGTCACCAATTGCCCATTTGTATGTTTCGTTCAGGTTTCTTGAATAGTGGGTGAGCCAATATTCATAATCTTTATTACAGAATGAGCGGTACGTGATAATCGGCTCATTGTTCTGAATAATAATATTTTTGTCACCGAATTTAAGTGAGCCAATGCCACCATAGTTGTTGATTTCAAGTGTCCATTCGCCGAGTTTAATTGGTTTAACCTCGTTTGCTGTAATCTCGTTAGGACTGCTCGGCATAAGTTTGCTGAGCTCTGCTTGTGCATTTTTTCTGTGTTCATCATTTAATGATGCAACGGCTAAATCTATGTAATTTCTTTGCTCTGCCCAGCTCTTTTCAAGAACGCTGTAATAACCTTTTTTGCGTCTTCCGTCAATAAGTCCTGTTAGCGGGAAAATGCTTTGTGGCAAGTCAGAAAGAATACGACGATATTTAACTTTATCTAACTTTCTTGCTTTAATAAAATCCTTTTTAAGATAATGACCGTAATCAGAAAAATATGTTTTTGTATCCATTCCGCAAGTATGTTCGCTGATACAAAGTAAAGCGTCAACAAAATTTTCGTATTCCTTTGAATTTTTGTCTAAACTACCGTCATTTAACCACTTGTTTTTGAGGTTGATAAGAGTGCGAAGTGATGCGGATTTGTATGGGTCTGTTGCACTACCGTGAATCCATGTATCGCCCATTTCTCCCTCAAAAACAGGCAATTTTCCGCGAACTTCCCAGATAATATCGGCAAATTCATCCATTGTGCCCGCGGTAATTTCGTAATCAGGATATTCTTCCTGAATTTTATTGATTTTATCAAGAACCTTTTGTGGTGACGGCGCACCATGATTGTCTAATGTATGGTCGAAATAAAGCACCTCATCAATAAGGTCACTTTTAAATGCTCCGCCGTAATCGCCCGAATAAATAACTACAATTTCATCGTCACCGTTTTTCCATAAAAAGCAGGGTGGAACATCTACTAAAGCGGATGCACCATTTACACCGATGTGTAAAAGTTTAATTCCGTGACGAGCCAAAAGAGTAACAAGACCTTTTGTGTGACCGGGAACATCTGTCATTTTTGCCGCAACAGTTTTTCTTCCGCGAAGTTTGTCCAGTTCATTCACAATAGAAAGACCGTATTGGAGCGAATCTACATCTAACAATTCCGTATGAATTGTGAATGGCATTGCATGTGGAACAATGTTACCATCTTTAAGGGCTTTTGTGAGTTTTTCTTTTTGCTCTGGATTTTTAAGAGCTTCTTTTATAATCCAAGAACCAGTTGTCCAAATAAAATATTTTTTATCATCAGTATTTACACTGTTTGCAAGGTCAATTGCATCGGGAATAAATGAATGAATATATTTTTGTTTAATATTTTCAGCATAGTCAGTAAATCCCAAATCAAGATGGGTTTTAGATACAACAAAAACTTTTTTCATAATGTATTTTCTCCTATATGAATATAAAAAAATTATACCGACGATTTTGTGATATGTCAATGAAATATGAAAGTTAAGTTGTATATAATTATTTCATATGTTATATCGAATCTAAATACCTTCTTTTAAGTGAGAAATGGTGTTTTGGCTTTTTTACATAGCAAAACTGCAAATGGTAATTTTTCATAGTTTTTTATTAATTTTTGTGTGATTTTTATTGAATATGTTTAAAGAGTGTGCTAATATACTATCAAAGATTATATCTTCAAATGCGGAGGGATGAACAATATGAAAAAAACAAAACAGTATTGTAAATCGATAATGGCGGTTATGCTTACAATTGTTATCGTAGCATCGGCTTCTGTAAGTTGTTTTGCAAGTGGTGGTATGATTATCACAACAGAAACTAAAATTGCACCTGAAACAACAGAACATTCAATTGAAATTGCAAAACAAATAGAGGCAGAAGGTATAGTGCTTCTTGAAAATGAAGACAATGTTCTTCCATTAAAAGATAAGAAAGTCAATGTTTTCGGCGCAAACTCCTGTTCACTTGCATTTGCAGGTGCGGCGGGTTCAGGTGCTGTGCGTGCAGATAAAGCAGTGGGATTTTATGATGCACTTACTAATGCGGGCATTGAGTATAATTCAGACCTTTATAGCGTTTATGCTGAATACACAGATGCAGAATCAGATGGCGGTCTTCTTGATTATGCCGGTACTGTGCTTGAACAGTTCTTTTCAGGTGGTCAGGCAGAAATGCCTATCAGTAATATCAGTGCTGATGTTATGAATGCGGCGGTGGAATTTTCTGATACTGCTATTGTAGTTATTGGTAGAGTCGGTACTGAAATGAAAGACCTTGCTATTGAAGATTTGAAACTTACAACAGCAGAAAGAAATATGCTTGATAAAGTTTGTGCTACATTTTCAAATGTAATTGTTGTGTTCAACATATCAAACATAATGGATATGTCATGGTTAGAGGATTATGATAGCATAAAAGCTGCTATGATTATGTGGCTTCCCGGTGAAGTTGCAACTGATAGTGTGGGCAAGGTGCTTTCCGGTGAAATAAATCCATCAGGTAAACTCACTGATACAATTGCCTATAATTTAGAAGACCATCCGTCAAATATGAATTTCGGCAACTATCAATATACAGGAGTTAGTGGAATACCAAGTTATTTCGTTAACTACTGTGAAGGCATTTATGTAGGTTACAGATATTTTGAAACTTTTGCACTTGAAAAGGTAATGTATCCTTTCGGTTACGGACTTTCATATACCGATTTCACTTGGGATGTTAAATCTTTCAATGCTGATAAAGATAATGTTATAATAGAAGTTGAAGTTACAAATACAGGTAATGTTGCGGGTAAAGATGTTGTAGAAATTTATTTCTCAGCACCATATTATATGGGCGGAATTGAAAAAAGTGCAATTGAACTTGCTGCTTACGATAAAACAAAGTTGTTAGAGCCGGGCGAAAGTGAAACTCTGACTCTTTCATATGCTACAGAAGATATGGCTTCTTATGACTCAAAGGGCGAAGAAGCTTGGGTGCTCGACGCGGGTGAATACAATATTCATGTTGCACGAGATATAAGAACATTTGAAAAGACTTTTACATATGAAGTAGAAGAAACTGTTGTATACAAAACAGATAGTTATTCAGGTAACCCTATTCAGAATCTTTTCTCTTTTGCTGAAGGTAATTTAACATATATGTCCCGCGCTGATGTGTTGAATACATATCCTCAATCTCCAACCGATTATAGTGCAACAGAAGCAGTGCTTAATAGTGATATAAGACCTGAACCTACAACTGAGGGCGAAGTGCCAAAAACAGGTGTAGTATATGAAGATGGCGTAATGACACTTAGCGATGTTGCTGATAATGAAGAATTGTGGGATAAATTCCTTGACCAACTTACAGTTGAGGAGCAAATTCAACTTATAACTGACTGTGGATATGAAACTACAGCTATTGACCGACTTGGTATTCCTGCTACATCAGATAATGACGGCCCATCAAGCATAAAAGGACCGGGCGGACTTCTTTATACAGACTCTGGTCTCGCTTTCCCTGTGGCAACTGTTATTGCTTGCACATGGAATGACGAATTGGCAGAAGAATTTGGTAAAGCAATAGGTCAAGAAGGTATTGAACTTGGCACTCATGTTTGGTATGCACCTGGTTGTAATATTCATCGTAGCCCTTTAGGTGGTAGAAATAACGAATATTTTTCAGAAGACCCATTGCTTTCGGGCAAAATGTCTGCAGCAATCACAAGGGGCGCACAGTCAAAAGGTCTCATAGTTACAGTAAAACACTTTGTTGCTAATGACCAAGAAACAAACAGACAATCAAACGGTCTTTATACTTGGTTAAATGAACAGTCATTGAGAGAAATCTATCTTGAACCATTCGAAATTTCTGTAAAAGAAGGCAAAGCAAAGGGTATAATGAGCGCATACAACAGAATAGGCAATCAGTGGTGTGGCGGCTCAAAGGCCCTTATAACTGACCTTTTAAGAAACGAATGGGGCTTCGATGGTTACGTTATAACTGATGCAAGTATTGACCTTACAGCAGACGGATATCTTGACCCAGTTCTTGCAGTTTATGCACGAAATAGTGGTATTCTTACAATGTTTTATGTTGTTTCAGCACAAATGACAATAGATGCAGTCAAAGCAGCTTACGATGCCGACCCAATCGGTATGGGTAACGCTATGAGATTGTGTGTATACGATATTTGCAAAATGAAAATGAACTCTAATGCTTTTGTCAATGAAAATAATATAGCGGACTCACCAAACGCGCCAACCGATACTCCAAACGAAAATCAAGGTGCTACTGGTGATTCACAAGATAATGAAGGCAACACAAATCAAGATACAACAATTCCTGATAGCGATGGTAATACTTTCTTCAATTCAAGTAATGCTGTAAAAATTATTCTTGGTGTATGTGCATCAGCTACATTTATACTTGTTCCTTGGTTAAGAAAAAGAAGAGAAACAACTTAAGTTATAATAAAAAAGGCATCCGATAGGATGTCTTTTTTATTGTTTCTTCTTTCATTTTATGATATTATATAAAAAAGAGGTGAGCGGATGCTAAATAAATTTAACTGGGCAATTTTAGGTTGTGGCAATATTGCTAACGATTTTGCTCGTGATGTAACAGGGCAGGGTGGCAAAATATATTCTGTAGCCAACCGCACTTATAAAAAATCAGTTTTATTTGCAGAAAAATATAATATAGAAAAAGTCTATGAAAATATTGACGATTTATTTACAGATGAAAATGTAGATATTGTCTATATCGCAACCCCACATAATAAGCATATTGAGTATATTCTCAAAGCCCTTGAAAATGGCAAACATGTGCTTTGTGAAAAAGCAATAACCCTTAATTCTCAAGAACTTAATCAAGCAGTAAAACTTGCAAATGAGAAAAATCTCATTTTAGCCGAGGCAATGACAATTTACAATATGCCACTTTATACGGAGCTTGAGAAAATCATAAATTCAGGGGATTTAGGAGAATTTCGTTTAGCCCAAGTGAATTTTGGCAGTTTCAAAGAATACGATATGACAAATCGTTTCTTTAATATGGATTTAGCAGGTGGCGCACTTCTTGATATCGGTGTTTATGCACTTTCTCTTGTTAGAATGTTTATGGAAACAGAAAATGCTGAAATCCATTCGCAAGTAAAATTCGCCACTACTGGTGCAGACGAGCAATCAAGCATTATAATCGAAAATGAAAAAGAGCAGATGGCAAGCATAACACTCTCACTTCATGCGAAGCAACCAAAACGTGCAACAATCTGTTACGATAATGGTTATATCGAAATTTTTGAATACCCAAGAGCCGATAAAGCAACAATCACATATACAAATGATGGTCATACACAAGAAATCACAGCAGGTAAACTTGAAAATGCACTCTGCTACGAATTGCGGAATATGGAAAATGCCGTATTAAACGGCAAAAATACAATGCGTCTTGATTACACAATTGATGTAATGAACATTATGACCACATTACGAAATAACTGGAATATGAAATACCCCGAAGAACAATAAAAAGGGCGAGAGTTTAACTCTCGCCTTTCATTTTGCGTTTATATAATTTTAACCCCAAGTCCGTCGCCAAGTGTACCACCATTCAAAATGTATTCAACACCTTTTTTCTGCATAATGGTGTTCTGTGGTAACTTTTCAGTGCATCCATAACTACCTGTTTTCTTCTTGTTTTTAAGCATTTCTTTATTTTTATATCTCACGCTAAAAAGCCAACGGTACGCAGATGCAGGGTCTTCACGATGACTTATAACTTCCCAAAGTTCAGGGAATTTAAGGATGTTACTACCCTCAGGCATAAACTCCTTGTTAGCAGGGTAGAGTAACCAACTGTGGCACATAAACTTGTTGTCAGGGTATTCTGGGAAATATTCTCTTATGAATTCTTGCGCCATATAAAATGACTTTTCACAAGCGTTAAAATATAACTTTTCTCCACGGCAAATATGCACATTCCAAATTTTGTCACCAAACTTGATTTCGTTACCATTTTTCTTATATGTATTTGGCATATAGTAAAACATTTTCTGATATTGCAAACGACCAATTTTAAAAATGTTCATATTCATGTGGTGCATAATCCAGTTAAGCTCGTTTAATCCCACGCTATGAAGATTATCACGACAATCGTTAATCCAGATTTTAATATCGTTCATAGTGTCAAAAAAGATTTCATCACTAATACCTTTTTTCTCGTATCTGTCTTTAACTTCAGGTAAAAAAGCATAAACAAGACAAAGCTTTGTAAAATCATCTTTTTTAAGGTGGATTTCCCAACGATTTTTATAGCAGAATTTAAGATAACGAGTAATCTTTTTTTCATTACTCTTTACGTAATTTTCAACCTTTTGTTGTAATTCTTCGTCAGGGTATATTTTCAAAAACAATTCCTTTGCACGAATATAATCAATCATATTTCTCTCTCCAAAATTAAATTCGTCAATCCCTTTTCATATGCACAAGATGAGTTTTACCTAATATTAGCATTACCGCAGGAATAAGTACAAGTTGTAAGATTATTCCGGGAATTGCCCTGATAAAAGCATCACTTATAAATGCTGCAAATGTAAATCCATTTTCGCCGAGTCCTAACAGAATACATTCAACAATACCCTTTACAATACGCCCAATAATCATTGAAGTTATAAGACAACGATAAAGGGATTTTATGCATTTCCATTTCGCGTGGCTGAAAAGATAACCTATAACAAAACCGTAAGTTGCAAGTTCAAATGCCATATTTATAGCATGCGGATACATAACAGGCATACTGAACAGTAATGAACGCATTATCGGTAATATTACACCGATTACAAGTCCGTATTGCCACCCGCAAACAAGCCCGCAAAGCATAACAGGAATGTGCATAGGCAAAAGCATATTTCCGATTTCTTTTATCTGACCTGTGAGAAAGGGGAGTACAATTCCTAATGCAAGAAACATTGCAGAAAGCACTAAGTTCAAAAGATTCTTGTTTGCCGATTTGCTCATTTTCCAAATTCCTTTGCTACATCTTTAAGTAATTTGCGAATTTCAAGATGTTGTGGACACGCTTTTTCACAGAGTCCACATTCAATGCAGTCGGATGCTTTGCCTTTACCCGCTGTATGAATTTCTTTGTAATAGAATTTCGCATTCCAGTCTTTGAATTGCTTTCTGTCATTCATACAAGCAAAAACTTCAGGAATTGGAATGTTTTTAGGACATCCGTCAACACAGTAACGGCAAGCGGTACAAGGAATAAGATTTTGTGCATTCATAATTTCACAAACCTTGTTGATTGCATTCATTTCAGTGTCATTAAGTGGCTCAAAATCTTTCATAAAACTAATGTTGTCATTCATTTGTGCCATGTCGCTCATACCTGAGAGCACCATGAAAATTCCTTCAAATCCCGCTGCAAAACGAATAGCATAACTGGCAGGAGTACCACCCTTTAAGTCATCAAGCACCTTTTTAGCATCATCAGGGAGTTTTACAAGACTACCACCCTTAACCGGCTCCATAACAATAATTGGCTTGTCGTGTTTTCGGCATACCTCATAACACTTTCTGCCCTCAACAGACTCGTCATTGTAGTCAAGATAGTTAAATTGGATTTGCACAAATTCAATCTGTGGGTATTCTGTAAGAATTCTATCAAGCACATCTGCCTTATCGTGGAAAGAAAGCCCAACGTGACGGATTTTACCTTCTTTTTTAAGGTCAAAAGCAGTTTCATAAGCACGACATGCCTTGTATTTCTCAAAATTTGAAGCGTTCTGTGCGTGCATTAAGTAAAAGTCAAAATACTCAACACCACAGTTTTTCAATTGCTTTTCAAAAAGTGGTCTTATCTGACTTTCTTTCTTGAAAAATCCTTCTGATAGTTTGTCTGCAAGAATATAACTTTCTCTTGGATGACGTGAAGTAAGGCACTTTTTAAGTGTTGCCTCATTTCGCATCTCCATATAACCGTGAGCGGTGTCAAAATAATTGAAACCTGCCTCTAAAAATGTGTCAATCATCTGTTTTGATTGTTCATAGTCAATAAGGGGACCTTTGCGAGGAAGTCGCATACAACCAAAGCCGAAATTCTTTTTTACTTCAGGAAAATAGTTATTCATAATATCACCTTATTTTTCAATCTCTGCAACCTTTGTGTTTATATCAATAATTCTCTGATAGATTTCATCATTGAATTTCTTTTCACGGTCATAAGTGTAAAGACCATTCTGCTCTTGCTCAATATCATAAAGTTGAGTGTAGCAGAAACCAAACATCTTATAGTTTGAAAGAATTACATCAGTAAGACCTACATAACGGTCTGCAAATTCTTCAGGAGTTTTAACATCTTCGCCATAACCCCAAGACTTAATTGATTCATCACTAACCCATTTAATTCCACCGTATTCACTAATGAAAACTGGTTCGCCCTTATATTCTTGTCTGCCCTTATTTTCAACAAGCACGTGCTGATAAAGGTAATCTTCAGTCATAAAACGGTCATAGTTTTTCTTGAAGAAATCAACATCATAGCTGTAGTCGTGTAAGTCGAAAATATCTGTTTTAACGTGAAAGTTACCACTTGTATCAATACAAGGACGAGTTGAGTCAACTGCCTTTGTGTAGTCATAAACAGTTGCAAGTAATGGGTCGTATTGTGGTCTGCCCTTGTAATTCCAAGTTTCGTTGAATGGACACCATCCAATAATTGATGGATGGTTAAAGTCACGCTCTAATGCTTCTTTCCATTCGTTTAAGAATACATCAACACTCTTTGGATTTGAGTAATCAAGTCCCCAGTTAGCGTATTCGCCCCAAACTATGTAACCCATTTTGTCGCAGAAGTATAAGAAACGAGGGTCAAATACCTTTTGATGAAGGCGTGCGCCGTTAAATCCAAGTGCCATTGAAAGTTCAATGTCTTTCATTAAGTCTTCATCACTCGGAGCAGTGTAAATTCCTTTTTTATAGAATCCCTGGTCAAGTACAAGGCGTTGGAATACGCTTTTTTCATTGATTAAGAATTTATATCCATCAAGGCGTACATTTCGGAGTCCAAAATATGAATAAACCTTGTCTTCGCCGAATGAAATCTCTAAATCGTAAAGACGACCGTTGCCAACTTCCCAAAGGTGAGTTTCGCCTAAGCTTATCTGCATAACCTCGTTGCCACAAGCGTCTTTGAATGTGGATTTACCAACGCTTTTACCTTCATAGAATGCTTCACAAGTAAGGTCTGCCTTGCCATTAAGTGCAAAGTTGATTGTTACCATACCATTTTTGTGGTCAGGGTAGATTTTGAAGTTTTCAACACGAGTTTCAGGCACATATTCAAGATAAACTGTCTGCCAGATACCTGTTGTACGAGTGTAGTCACAAGCGTGGCTCTTTTTCCATTCGCTTTGCTTACCGCGGATTACGAATTGATTTTTAACATCATCTTCGCAAAGTACAAAAATCTCGTTTTCGCCGTCAACACATAGGTCAGTAATATCAAAACGGAATGATGTATAACCACCCTTGTGTCGTCCTGCTAGTTGACCGTTTACAAGTACAGTTGTTAAGTGGTCAGCAGCACCAAAACACAAAAATACACGATTACCGTCTTTTTTGATATTGATAGTTTTCTTGTACCATACCATATTTATAAAATCTTTGTACTGGATTCCAGAAAGTTCACTTTCAACACAGAATGGTACATTGATTTTATGTGTATATTCATTTTTATTTTTTACTTCAACCGCTCTTTTTTCGCCAGTTGAAAACTTAAAACCGTATTTTGCTTTTTGAAAACCGAAATCCCATTCGCCGTTAAGAATTTCAATGTTTTTTCTCTCGAATTGGGGATTAGGGTGTTTTGTTACTGTAAATTCCATATGTATCTCCTTTATTAGTGGTTGCAATTTCCACCACAGTCGTGATGGTCATCGTGGTCGTGATGGTCACATTTTGCCTCAGGGTTATACTCTAACTTGCCAACAAGTAATGAGATTACCGCTTTGTTGCAATCGCCCTTAACACCACCATACCATTTGATTCCTGCTTCGCTGAGTGCGTTTTGTGCACCGCCACCAATACCACCACAAATGACAGTGTCAACACCATTTTCTTTTAAGAATGTTGCCAGAGCACCGTGACCCTTGCCGTTAGTATCAACAATTTTCATACTTACAATATCGTCATTCTCTACTTCGTAGATTTTGAATTTTTCAGTATGTCCAAAATGCTGAAAAACCATTTCGTTTTCATAAGTTACTGCAATTTTCATAAGTTTAGCCCTCGCAAATAATAGTTAAAATACTGTTTTCTTTCACAGTTAAAGTGTTTTTATATTCGCCATTATAAATGGCCTTTAATTTGTATTCCTGTGTAGATTCAATGATTTCCATTTTACTAGAATCTCCGTCAAGTGTGATTTCTTTTTCTGCACTCTCGTTAACAATTACTGTAACAGTTTTGTTTTCAGGAGTTAAGAATGAAAACACATTAAAATCATTGTTTTCGTCAGGGAAAAATCCGTTGTCAAGACAAATTGAATTTATAGGTATGTATTTTGAATAATGTGCAAATCCGTAATAGCGCTCTGCAATATACCACTCTTCATAGTTGTCAGTAGCAGTAAGGGTAGCGTCAGAGTAGTCAAATCCATCTTCTTTAATAGAATACTGATTGATTGCAACCCAAGAAGTCCAACTTTCTGCACCTGCATAAATTAAATCCTGACCAATAATTCGTGCAGTAATTAATGCGCCTTTGAAATTCTTTGTGTGACTCTTGTTAGGTAACTCGCACCATTCACTCATATCAAAACGAAGTTCAGGGTGGGGGGTAACCAACTGGTTTTTGAAATCAACACGGATTTTTGGATTATTGTCATCGTGATATGAATGGTATGCAAAAATTGGCATAACACTCATAATTAACTCGTCTTTTACAAGTAAATCAAGATATTCGGGAGTAAGTCCCATCATTTCGCCACTTTCAGGGCCATAAAGCTTAACATCCATTTTGCGATTAATAATTTCTTCTGCAAAAATGTGCATAACTTCAACCATTTCTTCTGGCTCATAATGGCAACCCTCTTGCCATACGTAAGAGCCGCCCCATTTCCATTGTGGCTCGTTTATAGGGCTAACATATTTTACAGGGAATCCCTCATCAATTAACCTTTGAGTAGCAGTTAAAAAGTAGTCTGCAAATTTTCTGTAATTGGCTTTTGGCAAGTTGCAGGTGTGCATCATTAAACTACCGGATGCCTGACCTGTTGAAGTGTGTGCCCAATGTGGCGAATTTGCAAAGACTATAAGAGTATCAATATTGCCTAAATCAAGGCATTTTCGCATAACGTCTTTTGCTGTTTTGTCAAGAGAATAATCCCAATAGCCCTCTTCTTTTTCACGGTCATATACATACATACTTTCTGTACGACGCCAAGGATTTTGTACTCTGTAATTATCTATATCAGTGCCACCACCGATATTGTAACGGTAAATATTTAGTTTAAGACCTGAATCTCCATATAAAAGTTCTGCAATTTCGTCTTGTGTTTTTTCGTCCTTTAAGTAATGACTCCACCAACAAGCCGAAGTACCAAACCCCTTTAATGTTTGTAATTTGTTTGCATTTTTAAGATTTATTTTCATATATGTCATCCCCATAACATATTAAAAATTACAAAGCGGATGCTATAACACAAACATCCGCTTTAATTTTAGTTGTAATATAAATTGTCGTTCTTTTTGTATGGCTCGTATGTGGCATTGGTACCGAGTTTGCGGAGTGTTTCTTTGTCGGTATCAGAAAGCACAACAGTAGCGTGAACGTCGCAACCTTTTAAGCCCTTAATTGCATCAAGAGCTTGTTTTGCAAGTGGATTCATAGTTGCACAAATTGAAAGAGCAATCAAAATTTCATCAGGATGTAAGCTTGTATCTCTTTCGTGCATTTTTGCTTTAAGTTCTTTAATCGGCTCAAATACAGTAGGAGAAATAAGTAAAATTTCATCACCAATATCTGAAAGTGCCTTTAATGCATTAAGAAGCATTGCAGATGCAGAACTGAGAAGTTCCGATGCCTTACCTGTAATAATTCTGCCGTCGTGAAGTTCAATGGCAGTAACAGGTGCGTCAGTAGTTTCTGAAAGGTTAAGTGCCGTAGAAACAACAGGACGGTCATCACTTGTAATGCCAAGTTGCTTCATAATAAGTTCAATTTTATAAAGTTCATTTGATTTTTTCTTGTTGTTCTTCTGTTGAACAAGATAGTTACAGTGACGACGAAGAATTTCTTTCTTTGATGCAGTAAGCACAACTTCGTCATCAATTATACAGTTGCCGGCCATATTAACACCCATATCAGTAGGTGATTTGTATGGTGACTCGCCATAAATTTCTTCAAATATTGTGTTAAGAACAGGGAAGTTCTCAACGTCACGGTTATAATTAACGGTTGTTTCACCATATGCTTCAAGGTGGAATGGGTCAATCATATTAACATCATTAAGGTCAGCAGTAGCCGCCTCATAAGCCAAGTTAACAGGGTGTTTAAGTGGCAGATTCCAGATTGGGAATGTTTCAAATTTTGCATAACCTGCCTTGATTCCACGCTTGTTTTCGTGATAAAGTTGAGAAAGGCACACTGCCATTTTACCGCTACCTGGACCAGGAGCAGTAATAACAATAAGTGAGTGGTCAGATTCAATGTAGTCGTTTCTGCCGTAACCCTCGTCACTTACAATAAGTTCAACGTCAAGTGGGTAGTTTTCAATAGGGTAGTGGCGATAAACATTTATACCCAAACTCTGTAATTTCTGTTCAAATGCAATTACTGATGGTTGCTTTGAGTATTGAGTAAGCACAACACCGCCAACATAAAGACCAAATCCGTGATAAATGTCAATAAGACGAAGCACGTCAAGGTCATAAGTAATGCCTAAATCGCTACGGATTTTGTTCTTTTCAATATCTTTAGCACAAATAGCAATAATGATTTCAGCGTCGTCTTTAAGTTGAAGAAGCATTTTCATTTTACTGTCTGGCTTAAAGCCGGGGAGGACTCTTGCAGCATGGTAATCATCAAAGATTTTGCCGCCGAATTCAAGATATAACTTACCACCGAATTTGCTTATTCTTTCTTTGATATGCTCAGATTGCATACGAAGATATTTGTCATTGTCAAATCCTAATTTACGCATAATTTACTCCTCAACTGTTTCCACCGACGAATTATCAGTATTTTCAAATTCGTCTGTATTTTCTACTTTAACTTCTTCTTTTTCTATCTGTCTGTTTTTAAGCCAGTCCACAACAAGTGCATAAATTGCAGATGCAATTGGCACACCAAGTAATACGCCAAGCATTCCGCCAATGTTGCCACCAAGAATTACCGCAACAAGCACTAAAATTCCAGGAAGCCCTACGGATTTACCAACAATTTTTGGGTAAATAAAATTGTTGTCGATTGCTTGTAAAATGAGTACAAATACAAGGAAAAGTAACGCTTTAAGCGGGCTTTCCATAAAAATCAAAAGACAACCGATTATCTCACCAACAATAGGGCCTACCACAGGAATAAGTGCAGAAATACCGATTATGACTGATACAACTGCTGCATTCGGGAATCCGAAAATAAGCATTCCGATAAATGTGAGAATTGCTAAAATTAAAGCATCTGTAAACTGACCTGTAATAAAGTTTGCAAATGAATTTGAAGCAACTGAACAAACATCGCAAAGGTGCTTATATGGCTTTTCAGGTAAAACCGCATTGAGAATTCTGTTCACAAATTCGCCGATTTTTTCTTTTTCTGCAAGAATATAAACTGCAATTACAAATCCCAATACAAGATTTATAAAGCCCGAAACAACTGTTGATGTAACGCCCATTGTTGTGTTAAGAATATCGCCTGTTGATTCAAATGTAAAAATCTTTTCAGCCATAGCAACAATGTCTTCAATTTTTATTTGCGGATTGTGAAGCATTTCTGTGCTTACTTCAAGACTAAATCGCTCAACAAGAGAATCAATCCACGAAACAAAATCCGCATAATACACAGGGACTTTTTCAACAAGCAACATTATAGAATCTTCAAGTTGCGGAATAATGATAAACATTAAAAGCACAATAAATCCGAACATGGTAATGATTGTTGAAACAAGACTAAAGGGTCGCAAAAGTGAATTTAAAACTCGTTTTTTGCTTTTACCAAGTCCCTTGAATACTTTGTTTTCAAAGAAATTCATAAGAATATTAAGAATGAATGCAAGACAGAAACCTGTAATTACAGGTGCAAATATTTTAACAACTCCCGCAAGAAAACCTAATACAGAAGTGAGGTTTTGTGAGACTGCAAAAAGACCAATTGCAAATGTAATTATTCCAAGAATTATCTTAATATTCTTCTTTGAAAATTCCATAATTTACTTCCTTTTATTACAAAAAATTATAAAAATCCATACTATTCATTATTATATACCAAACTACTTGATATTTCAAGGATTATATGTAGTCCACAATGCAAAAAAATAACGGTAAAATTTATGTAAAAATAACAAAACGAGCAGGGGATTCCCGCTCGTTTTTCTAGTTGTAAATATCAATTATAGAATATCATCAAACAACTTGAAGTTTTCTTTTGTAGCTGTGAGTTCACCATTCTGAATCTTTTTGATAATTTCAACAATTCTGTCGTTGATTGGTGTAGCCACACCATATTTCTTACCGAAATCACAAACAACACCATTAATTGCATCAACCTCGCAAGGTTTACCTTTCTTCAAATCCTGTAACATTGATGGTTCAATATCTCTGTGCTTCTTTAATGCAATAGGAAGTAAGAAACAACCGAATGCGCGTTTTAATGCACCCTTCCAATAGAAAAGACCAACAATGTTTTTGCCCTGAACAGGTGCAAATTCAATGCCTGATGCGTGGCCAACATCAATAATTTCTTTCATACAACGGATTGCAACTTTCTGACCCGCCTTGTCTTCAGTAACATCACCGAAAACACCGCCAACAACTGTGCCAAGACCTGAAAATGTTGAGTTGATAAGTAATTTTGACCAACGAGCACCCATAAGATTTTCTTCTTCGTGAACTGGGCACATCATTTCGAGCAATTCTTTAACCATCTTAAACTGAGCATCAGTAATTCCGTCCATTTTACCCATGTGGAATGAAAGCGAATCCTTATCACTAGTAAGCTCGCAAACGCCTGGCTCTACAAGGGCTGCACCCCATTCAACTGCACAACCCATTGTGTGCTCTGTGCCAATGATTTCAGCAATTCCTGGCTCAGGAATACCATTCTGCAAAGTAACAACAACACCGTTATCAGTAAGATAATCTTTAAGCATTGTAACAACTTCTTTGTTGAATAATTGCTTTGTAAGAAGAACGATAACATCATATTTTTCTTCCATCTGGTCAGGTGTAATTGCCTTAACAGGTACTAGCATATCAACTGTACCAATGATTTTAGCACCGTTTGTGTTGAGTGCCTCAACGTGGGCTTTGTTACGGTTAATAAGGTCAACCTCGCCACCGTTTTTAGTAATAAATGCACCAAGTACAGTACCTAAAGACCCCGCACCGTAAATCGCATATCTTGCCATAAAAAAGAACCCCTTTAATATTGTTATAATTTTATCAAAGTAATTATATACCAAATAAACAGTAATTTCAATATAAAAATAGCGAAGTCAGAAGACCTCGCTATAATTTTTATATGTTCGCTTCATAAATCCCAATACACTCTCTGCCTGTCAAATTGTTTGACACATTTCTCGCATTGAAATAAAGACGTAATTTGTCTTCGTAATATGTAAGACAACAAGCATAAACATATTGAGCCATCCAGTCTTTGTTCCCACATTTTTGAGGCACTAAAAATGGTTTTACAAACTCAAAATTCACACCGTCTTGGGACTTTAATAGCATAATTGCCGAATGGCTTTTTCCGTCTTTTTCAAAAAGACCATTTTGAAGTCCTATGTAGCAATCTTTAAGCTTGTATACCTTCAAACAACCTGAACAAAGATTGAGATACTCAACGTTTTTATCGGGACTAATAATCGGCTTTTCCCTTGAAATAAAGCCATTTGTAATACTTTCACTCTCGGCAAAGCTTATGTGTGTCGGCTCACAAAATCCGCAATCTTTTATGAATGTCTGCCCGCAGGAGTAATACATACGATACTTGCCATCAATATTCATCAAAAACGGATTTGAAATAGCAAAACCATTATTGTATTCTTCATAATCACGAGTTTTGCCAACAACTAAATATGGTTTTGACCACTCTGTAAGATTTTCGGACTCAACACAGTAAATTTCCGATTTCCATTTAGCCCCTATAAGACTTAAAAGGTTGAAAATTACAGGTCTTGTACGCTCAAAAAACAGATAATATTTTCCGTCAATGTAGTTAATGTTTGGTCGCATAGCCCGGTTGACAATTTTACCTGTATTCTTAAAGTTTATGCCATCAATACTCTCGTATCTGTAAACACCGAAAAAAGTGTGGCAGAATAAATGCCATTTACCATCGTGAGAAATGTCGGGAGTAAGCACACTAGGGTCTGCAATAACAAAACTATTTAACGGATTTTTAATTATAGGGTTACTCTCAAAAAGTTTGAAATCCGCATTGTTGAATTGCTCAAATGTAAGATTATTCATAGTCGATTTCCTTGTTAGCGACAATGAATGTCATTCTTTCCTGAATACTTGCATCACCGTGTCCTGTACCGAATCCACCGTGGTCAGAAGTTATAATAATAAGCCAATCTTCTGTATTATAAGTTTCTCTATTCTTAATAGCATTAAGTGTTTCATAACCATATTGGTCTGCAGTCTGGAAAGCTTTCTTATATTCAGGGTTATTAATAGTAAATCCTAAATTGTGACCAGTTGAGTCAGTTGGCTCATAAATTACAAAGATAAAGTCAGCACAATCAGCTTTTTTAATTTCATTTAATGTAAATTCATGAGACGCTGCATCATTTTCTAATCTGTTGAAGGCAACATTTATATTATTTTCTTCACAGTATTCTTTTTCAAGAATATATGTAGATTTCTTTTTTGAGAAATGACCTTTCCATCTTGTGATAAATGTAGAACTGTCAATCACATTGTCTTCAACAAGAGTAGTGAGAAGTGTTTTGTACTCAAGTGACTTTGTAATGCCATTTGCAGTAATACCGTGCTTGTCAGCCCAAACACCTGTAAGAATTGAACACCAACCAGGTGCAGTTGATGTGTCCTGAGTGTTAGTAGCAGGGTAGTTAACACCACCGCAATATGCAAGATTGATTGATGCGCCATCGTCTAATAATGCACCAACAGCGCTCTTTCCGTCTTGCATTTCTTTAAGCACATCTGCACGACAACCATCATAACCTATAATAATCGCTTTTTTCTCTGTCTTGCCGTCAGCAAGAGGGGAGTCAAAGTGAGCTTTTATCATATCATAAAGTTCAGTTTGCGGAATAGCAGTTTCAATAGTGTTTTCATAACCTACTGAAGCAACATTCTGTCTGTATAATTCTTCAGTATCGGCTGAATCTTTTGCCCATTCTGATTTAGGAACAGCAACACCGATAATAATACCAACTGCAATTGCCACAACAAGCAATGGAATAATAATTAAAAGTTTCTTTTTCATAAAACCAACTCCTTTGTGTACCTAATTGTAGCACAAATTACAATGAAAAACAATAAAAATAATAACAATTCGTCAAAACAGGACGAGGTTTCCACATCCCGCCCTGTTTTTTGCTTATAATGAAAAAAGAAGACCTTGCATTTTCAATGCAAGGTCATAATTTTTTCGAGGATTTGTTTTTTCTTTTACCTCTAATTCAGCGGTTAGTCAGCGGTTTAGAGGATAAACAATTTTGCCTTTTTGAAGATAAAGGAAATTGTCTGCTTTAACGTTTCTTATTCCCACTCGATTGTTCCGATTGGCTTTGGAGTAAGGTCGTAGAGCACACGGTTGATGCCATCAACCTCATGTGTGATTCTGTAAGTAACTTTATGGAGTACTTCATAAGGGATTTCCTCAATTGTAGCACTCATAGCATCTTTTGTATTTACTGCACGAATGATTGCAGGCCAACCTTCGTAACGGCTTTCGTCTTTAACACCAACGCTCTTAACATCTGGCACTGCAATAAAGTACTGCCATACTTTTTCAGCAAGACCGCAGTTGTCAAATTCTTCACGAAGAATAGCGTCTGCTTCACGAAGTGCGTGGAGACGGTCTCTTGTGATTGCACCAAGGCAACGAACACCAAGACCAGGGCCTGGGAATGGCTGACGATATACCATAGCATGAGGGAGTCCCAATGCTTCGCCAACTACACGAACTTCGTCTTTAAAGAGAAGTTTGATTGGCTCAACAAGCTCGAAATTAAGGTCTTCAGGAAGTCCACCAACATTGTGGTGAGATTTAACTGCTTTTTTGCCTTCTGCCTGTTTGAAACTTTCAAGAATGTCAGGGTAGATTGTACCTTGTGCAAGAAACTCAACACCCTCAAGTTTTCTTGCTTCGTCTGCGAATACATTTATGAATTCTGCACCGATAATCTTTCTCTTCTTTTCTGGCTCACTAACACCTGCAAGAAGGTCAAGAAAACGGTCAGTAGCGTCAACATAAATAAGGTTTGCGTCAAGTTCTTTGCCGAAAATTTCAATAACATTTTCGCTTTCGTTCTTTCTCATAAGACCGTGGTTAACGTGAACACAAACTAACTGTTTGCCGATAGCTTTAATAAGAAGGGCAGCAACAACTGATGAGTCAACACCGCCAGAGAGTGCGAGAAGAACTTTTTTGTCGCCAACTTGTTCACGAACTGCTTTAATCTGTTCGTCAATAAATGCCTCTGCTAACGCTTTGGTGGTAATTCTTTCCATTGATTCTGGTCTAACATTGTTTTCCATTTTTATTACCTCCATTAGTCTGTATAGTTATCGAAATAGCCCTGAACAAGAATGATTGGAGTACCCTTGTCGCCTGAGCCACTTGTCAAGTCGCAAAGTGAACCAATAAGGTCAGTAAGCTGACGAGGAGTTGTACCCTGTGATGCCATGTTACCAACAAGGTTGTCATTCTTAGCTTTAATGCTCTTTGAAATTGCTTCTTTGAGCTCTGCGCCTGAAAGACCTTTGAAGTCGTTATCTGCAAGATATTTAAGCTTTAATTCGTTTGGAGTACCAATAAGACCTGCAGTATGAGCAGGGGATACAACAGGGTCAGCAAGTTCCCAGATTTTACCTTGTGGGTCTTTAAATGCACCGTCGCCATAAACCATAACTTCAATGTGTTTGCCTGTTCTCTTTAAGAACTCTGCCTGAATATCTTCAACAAGTCCTTGGCAATCTCTTGGGAAGAGTTTAACTGTATCTTCAGTTGATTTATTTGAACCAAGAAGACCATATTTTTCGTTACAACCACTACCGTTTACAGGAGTATTAAGAATATCGTCAAGACCGCAAACTACTTTAGCACCTGCAGCTTTAAGAATTCTCTTTGTGCGTGCTCTTGTGTGAATATCACAAGTAAGAACACAGTCAGTATAGTCAAGAATTGTTTTTGGCTGATTAGCAAAGATGATTTCTGGCTCTGCGCCTGCTTCTCTGATGATTTCAGAGTAGTAAGCAACATAGTCAACACCTGTGAATTCATGTTTATTTTCACCAAAAAGTTCTCTGTATTTTGCTTCGTCAAGTACATCTGAATAAGGGTTGATTCCTGCTTCGTCAACTTGGTCAAGACTTACGAGTGAGTTACCAACTTCGTCACTTGGGTAGCTGAGCATAAGAACAACCTTTTTAGCACCTTTAGCAATACCACGAAGACAAATTGCGAAACGGTTTCTTGAAAGAATTGGGAAAATAACACCGATTGTACCGCCACCGAGTTTTGCCTTTACATCAGCCGCAATATCATCAACTGACGCGTAGTTGCCTTGTGCACGTGCAACGATTGATTCTGTAAGAGAAACAACGTCTCTGTCACGCATTTCAAAATTTTCACTTTCTGCTGCTTCAAGTACACTTGTTACTGCAATGTCAACAAGGTTATCGCCTTGTCTGATAATAGGGCAACGAATACCTCTTGAAACAGTACCGACTTTTCTTTCCATATATATCTCTCCAATATAAAAAATACGAAAGTAAAATCTTAAAATCCTGCAAACGAACTATAAAAAAGTCCATATTTGCCGAATATTAAAAATTACACACTATTATATAATATTTTCTCCAAAAAAGTCAATAAAAACATATATCGCATAAGTAAAAATTCTTATATGATTTTTGTGCAATTTTGTGCATTTTTTCAACTAAAAAAACAGTAGTAAAAAACAGGAAGTAATTTGATAGTTAAAAATGAAAAATACTACGGATTTTCATTGACTTTTATATAGTATAGAGTTATAATACTTTAAATATGATTATAATGAGGTTATTATGGATTGGTGTGTTAACTTTCCGAAATAATAATCGTTCCAAGGAGTAAACTTTTATGTATAAAGGCGTTAAGAGATTTCTTGATTTTACTATTGCACTTATGGGGTTGCTTGTGCTTTGGCCAGTGCTTCTTATAGTGGCAGTTATTATTAAATTAACTTCTCCAGGACCTGTGATTTTCAAGCAGAAGCGTATAGGACTTGACGGTAAGGTGTTCGAAATTTATAAATTCCGCTCAATGGTAGTTGGCGCTGAATCACAGGGTAGCGGTGTGTATTCAGGAAAAGGGGATGCACGAGTTACAGGAATAGGTAAAATCATTCGTGCAACAAGTATTGATGAGTTGCCACAGTTTATAAACATCCTTAAAGGCGAAATGAGTTTTGTAGGACCTCGTCCTCCGCTTACATATCATCCTTGGGATTATTCAGAGTATTCAGATTTTCAACTCCGAATGTTTGAGGTAAGACCGGGAATTACTGGTTGGGCACAGATAAACGGAAGAAAAGATGTTGAGTGGAATAAACGAATTGAACTTAACGTGTGGTATGTTGATAATATGTCACTTTGGCTTGATATTAAAATTATAATTACAACATTTCTTAAAGTGCTCAAAAATGAAGATAATGAGAACACAGGTGCAACAGTAGTTGCGAAGGAAGAAAAAGAAACCGAAACAGTAAACAAATAAGAGGTAGTTATGGCTCTTCAATTAATGTTCGTTACAAATCGTGTTGATGTAGCAGAGGCGGCACAGTCGGCTGGCGTTGACCGTATATTTGTAGATATGGAATACATAGGTAAAGCAGACCGTCAGGGCGGAATGGATACAGTGCAGAATATGCATACTCTCGAAGATGTAAAAGCACTTCGTAAAGTGATTACAACATCAACTCTTCATGTCCGTTGTAACCCTGTGCATGATGCAACTGACAGTTACCCATCAACTGAGGAAGAAATTAACAGTATTATCAGTGCGGGTGCAGATGTTATAATGTTACCATTCTTTCAAAATGCAGAGCAGGTACGCCGCTTTATAAAAGCAGTAGATGGCAGAGTTAAAACAAACCTTTTAGTTGAGACTCCCGAAGCCGCAGAAAATATTGATGAAATCCTTGAAGTAGAAGGAATTGACGAAATACATATTGGACTTAACGATTTGCATCTTGGCTACGGAATGACATTTATGTTTGAATTGGTTGCAGACGGTACTGTAGAAAAACTCTGCGAAAAAATCAAGAAGAAAAACATCAGTTATGGTTTTGGCGGAGTTGCTCGTGTAGGCACAGGTACTCTTCCTGCAGAATGTATCTTGGGAGAGCATTACAGATTAGGTTCAGAGCGTGTTATTCTTTCACGTGCATTCTGTGATGTAGCAAAAGAAACGGATTTTGAAGTAGTAAAAGAAAAGTTTAATACAGGTGTACGTGATATTCGTGAATTCGAAAAAGAATTACAGGGCACTTGGAATGAAGAAACACATAAAGCAAATCATATAAAAACACAGGAATGTGTGCAGAAGATTGTTGAAATAATTAAGGCAAAGTAAAGGGATTTTATGAAACTGTTAATGACGGGTGCGTTCAACCCAACAGATGAGCAAAAATTGAATATGGAAAAGCTCGGCTGTGAAATTATGTTTCAGCAGATGGAAAATGAGCCATTGACTCAAGAAATGTTTGAAGCAGAAGCAGTAATCTGTAATGGTCTTTTCTTGCATAACGATTTGGACAAGTTCCCTAACCTTAAACTTATTCAACTTACAAGCGCAGGTCTTGACCGTGTGCCTGTTGAAAGAATAAATAAAAAAGGTATCAAGCTTTGCAATGCAAGAGGAGTTTACAGTACCCCTATGGCAGAATGGGCACTTACAGGTGTTCTTACTTTGTATAAGCATACAAATACATTTTATAATAATCAACAGAATCATAAGTGGGTTAAAGACAGAAGTGTAAAAGAGTTATCAGACAGTACAATCTGTATAGTAGGTTGTGGTAGTGTGGGTTCAGAATGTGCAAAAATGTTTAAGCCCTTTGCAAGCAAAATTATTGCAGTTGATATTGTAAAACCTACAAGTGATTTGTTTGACGATTACTATACTATAAATAATGTAACGGAAGCGGTTAAAAATGCAGATGTTGTAATTCTTACACTTCCATTAACAGACGAAACACGAAATTTATTCAATAAAGAACTTTTTTCACAGTTTAAGAATGATGCAGTTCTTGTGAATATCGCAAGAGGTGCAATTGTGAATGAAACCGATTTAACAAATGCATTAAAAAGCAAAACAATAGGTGGTGCAGTACTTGATGTATTCAATACAGAGCCGTTAAGTGAAGATAGTGAGTTGTGGAACATGGAAAATGTAATTATTACACCACACAATTCCTTTGTATCGCCAAAAAATAACGAAAGATTATACAATGTTGTATATAACAATCTCAAAGATTATATGAAAGGGGAAGAAAACAAGTGAAATTCATATTAGTTTCCCCGAAAAACCGTACTGCATATAACTTTCGTGGCGATTTAGTCAAAAAGATTATAGCAAGTGGTTACGAGGTAATTATTACAGGACCTAATCGTGACAATATAGAAAAGGTTGAAGAATTAGGTGCAAAGTTCGTTGAAATACCAATGAACAAAAACGGAGTAAACCCATTAAAGGATTTTGCGTATATGAATGCACTTCGTAAGCTTTTCAAAGTGGAAAAGCCTGATGTGATTTTAGGTTACACCTCAAAACCTGTAATTTACGGTTCAATGGCAGGTAAACTAGCAAAAGTTCCTCACAAGGTAGCAATGGTAACGGGTGCAGGTTATGCTTTTACCGCAAAAACAAAAAAGGCAAAAATCATAAAGCTTATTATGTCAATTCTTTATAAAATAGGTTTTATGTGTGCAGATACAGTAATTTTCCAGAATAACGATGATAGAGAACAGTTTATAAATGAACATCTTGTTAAAGCTGATAAATGTAAAGTTGTTAATGGTTCAGGTGTGAATATGGAGAAGTTCTCAGTTGCACCGTATCCTGAGCAAACAACCTTCTTTATGCTCTCACGAGTTATGTATTCAAAGGGTATTCGTGAGTATTTAGAGGCTTGCGAAATCGTAAAAGAGAAATATCCTGATGTAAGATGTATGCTTTTGGGTGCTTGTGAGGGAATTCAAGATTCACTTTCACAAGAAGACCTTAATACATATATTAATAAAGGTATTATTGAACATTTTGGTGAAACTGATACAGTTTCTGATTATTATAAACAGTGTTCAGTATATGTTCTTCCGTCGTACAGAGAGGGAACTCCACGTACTGTGCTTGAAGCGATGGCTATGGGCAGAGCAGTAATTACAACTCACGCTCCAGGATGCAGAGAAACGGTAATAGACGGTGAAACAGGTTATCTTGTTCCAACTCACAACGGACAAGCGGTAGCAGAAAAAATGATTGAATTTATTGAACATCCCGAACTTATTTCTACAATGGGTGCAAAAAGTCACGAATATTGCAAAAATAAGTTTGATGTAAATAAAGTAAATGAAGATATGTGTATGTATCTAAAAATAAAGGAGTAATTTGAAATGTCACTTTACGAAAAAATTATTAATGGCGAAGAAAAAATCTCACTTGTAGGTCTTGGTTATGTTGGTATGCCTATCGCAGTTGCTTTTTCAAAGAAAGTAAAGGTTGTAGGTTTTGACCTTAATGCTAAGAAAATCGAACTCTATAAAAATGGTATTGACCCAACAAATGAAGTTGGCGATGAAGCAATTAAAGCTTGTACAGTTGATTTTACAGCTGATGAAACAAAACTTAAGGAAGCTAAGTTCCACATTGTTGCAGTTCCAACACCTGTAAATGACGACCATACACCTGACCTTACCCCAGTTGAAGGTGCATCAACAATTGTTGGTCGTAACCTCACAAAGGGCTCAATCGTTGTTTATGAATCAACAGTTTACCCAGGTGTTACAGAAGATATCTGTATTCCAATTCTTGAAAAAGAATCAGGTCTTAAATGCGGTGTAGATTTCAAAATCGGTTATTCACCAGAAAGAATTAATCCAGGCGATAAAGTTCATCGTCTTGAAACAATCGTTAAAATCGTTTCAGGTATGGATGAAGAGTCACTCGACGAAATCGCAAAAGTTTATGAACTTGTTGTTGAAGCAGGCGTTCATAGAGCAGAAAGCATTAAAGTTGCTGAAGCTGCAAAGGTTATTGAAAACAGCCAGCGTGACATCAATATTGCATTTATGAACGAACTTTCAATCATTTTCAATAAGATGGGTATTGATACTCAGTCAGTTCTTAAAGCAGCAGGTACAAAGTGGAATTTCCTTAAATTCTTCCCAGGTCTTGTTGGTGGTCACTGCATCGGTGTTGACCCATACTATCTTACATATAAAGCAGAACAGTTAGGTTACCATAGCCAGATTATCCTTTCAGGTCGTAGAATTAATGACGATATGGGTAAATATGTTGCTGAAAGCATAGTTAAAAATCTGATTAAAGCAGATGTTGCAATAAAGAGCGCTAAAGTTGCAATTCTTGGTTTCACATTCAAAGAAAACTGCCCTGATACAAGAAATACAAAAATTATCGATATTTACAACGAACTTAAAGAATATGGCATTACTGCAACAGTTGCAGACCCTGCAGCAGACGCAGACGAAGCAAAATGGCTTTATGGAATGGAATTTGTTGATATGTCAACAATTAAAGATTGTGATGCAGTAATCCTTGCAGTTGCTCACGAGCAGTTCAAAGATTTAACACAGGCAGACTTTGACAAAATGTTCAAACCAGGTGACAACAATACAAAAGTACTTGCTGACATTAAAGGTCTTCTTAATCGTAAAGAATACGAAGCAGCAGGGTACAACTATTGGAGATTATAATATTCCTGAAAGAAGGATTTTGTAAATGAATTCAACTGTTACTGGTAATGCAGAAACAATAAAACAAATTCTTGAGAAAAAGCATCAATACAAAGAATGCCTTTTCTCAAGAGGATATTTCATAACCGAAGACGAGACTGTAAATAAGGATGCTTATCCTTTTTACGGTCAATGGGTTGTGGAAAAAATTAATAACTATACAGCATTTATTCATAAGGACCAGGATTATTGTGTTTATAACAATGATAATATCAGTTTTCTTATAGTTGGTCATGCCTATAATCCATTTAATGAGGTTTATGAAGAAAAAGAATTGTTGCACCAGGCAAGTGAGGCATATTTTAAATCAAAAGATGCCCTTTTTGATTGTGTAAACGAATGGACTGGTATCTTTGCTCTTTTTGTATTTGATAAGAATATCATTGGTGTTCAAGATTGTGCTGGTATAAAAGCATTATATTATGGAAGAATTAACGAAAAAGTTTGTTTTACATCACATCCGCAACTAGTTGCCGATGTATATTGTCTTAAGATTGACTCATTTATTGAAAAACTTGTTGCAAATAGATTTTATAATATTGGAAATCGCTATCTTCCTGGTGATTGTTCTCCATTTAAGGAACTTAAAAGAATCGGTGCCAATGTTTATCTTGATTGTGGTGAAGACAAACACTTTACAATTAACCGTTTTTATCCTGTAAGACCTCTTAAGATGACTGAAACTGAAGAAGAATATAACAATGGCATTGAACAGGCTTATAAGATTCTTCATAAAAATATTGAGTTAGCATCAAAGAAATGGCCTAATTCAGCTATTTCGCTTTCAGGTGGTACAGATAGTAAAACAACACTTGCTTGTGCTAACGGTCTTTATGATAAATTTTCATATTTCAGTTTCCAATCAAAGGATACAGAAATCACAGACTCAAATGCAGCACATGAAATTTGTGAAAAAGTTGGTATTAAACACGATATATATCCAATTCCTGCAGAAAATAGTGAGATTGAAGACTATGAGGAGTTAAAGGCAATTATTGTACATTCCTATGGCTATGTTCGTGGACTTTCAGAAAGCGAAATAAGAAAGCATATTTGTATGTATCGTTGGAATTACTTTGATACTGAAATAAAATCATGGATTTCAGAGGTTGTTCGTGTATTCTTTGAACGAAAATATGGTATGAGCTTCCCAAAAGTTCTTACACCTCGTCATTTTAGTATTTTCCAGACAAGATATTTTGGTTCACCATCACTTCTTAGTAAATCTGATAAGATTTATAAGGAATATATGAAAAAGTTTGACCTTGAAAAACCAAAGTTTAATTACGAGCATACGGATATGTATTATTGGGAAGTGAGAATGAGCAGTTGGGGAACAATGGTTACACAGTCCCTTGATATTTGTCACAGAATAACATTCCCGTTCAATAACAGAAAACTTGTTGAGCTTATGTTAACATTACCACGTGAATATAGAAAGATTGACAAGGCTCATAACGATATCATCAAAGTTGCGAATAAAGATATATATAATTCAAATATCCATATCTTGAATAACTATTTCCATTCAGGAAGAATTATGCTTGAAAAAGCATATTTCATCTATCGTACTTTGTTCAAATAAGAGAAAGGAAGTAAAACTATGGGTTACAAACACTTAAAATTTTCTGAAAATTCAGTATTTCTCGTAACAGGTGCTGCTGGTTTTATCGGTTCAAACCTTTGCGAGGCAATTCTTAATATGGGTTATAAAGTAAAAGCGCTTGATGACCTTTCAACAGGTAAGCAGAAAAATGTGGATATGTTCCTTGATAACCCAAACTATACATTTATAAAAGGTGATATCAAAGACCTTGATACTTGTATGAAAGCTTGTGAGGGCGTAGATTATGTTCTCAACCAAGCTGCTTGGGGTAGCGTTCCTCGTTCAATTGAGATGCCACTTTTCTATTGTAAAAACAATATTGAAGGCACACTTAATATGATGGAAGCGGCAAGACAGAATGGTGTAAAGAAATTCGTTTATGCTTCAAGCTCATCGGTTTATGGTGATGAACCAAATCTTCCTAAGTATGAGGGCAGAGAAGGTAACCTTCTTTCACCTTATGCGCTTACAAAGCGTTGTGATGAAGAATGGGGTAAGCTTTACACTAAACTTTATGGACTTGATACATACGGAATGAGATATTTTAATGTATTCGGTCGTCGTCAGGACCCAGATGGTGCTTATGCGGCAGTTATTCCGAAGTTCTTGAAGCAACTTCTTAACGGCGAAACACCAACAATCAATGGCGACGGTAAACAAAGCCGTGACTTTACATATATTGAAAATGTTATCGAAGCAAATCTCAAAGCGTGTCTTGCATCAAGTGAGGCAGCAGGTGAGGCATATAATGTTGCTTATGGTGGAAGAGAATATCTTATAGATATTTACTATGGTCTTACAGCAGCATTAGGTCTTGATGTTGAGCCAAACTTCGGCCCTGACCGTAAAGGTGATATTAAGCACAGTAATGCTGATATTTCAAAAGCAAAGCGTCTTTTAGGATATGACCCTGATTACAGTTTCCAGGATGGAATTAAACTTGCTATTGAATGGTATAAAGAAAACTTATAATCGTGAGGCAATAAAATGATTGATTTACGCAAAATCTTTGGTCGAAATATTCGTGGTAAAATAATGTATAGTTTATTCTTTTTGCCAGATAAGCCATATCTTCAACTCTTTTATTTTGCTACAACAAGAAAGTTTATTAACTTTAAAAATCCACAAGGGTTCTGTGAAAAAATTCAGTGGTTAAAGGTTAATGACAGACGACCTGAATACAGTAAACTGGTTGATAAGCTTGCTGTTCGAGAGCATATATCAAGTGTGTTAGGTGAGGAATACCTTTTTCCTCTTCTCGGTGCTTGGGAATCTTTTGACGACATAGATATTGATTCATTGCCTGAACAATTTGTAATTAAATGCAATCATGACTCAGGAAGTACTAAAGTAATAAAATCAAAATCTTCACTTACTCAGGACGATTTTGATGAGATGAAAGAGTTTTATACAAAACGACTCAAACGTGACTTTTTCTATGCTGGTCGTGAGTATCCTTATAAGGGTATAAAACCATACATAATCGCAGAAAAGTTGATGGTTGATGAAACTGCACCGGAAAAGAGCATTGAGGATTATAAATTCTTCTGTTTTAATGGTGAGCCAAAGGTAATGTTTGTTGCAACTGATAGAGCAACAGATTGTAAATTTGACTTTTTCGATATGGAATTTAACCATCTTGACCTTGTCAACATTCATCCAAATGCTGATAAACAAATCCCAAAGCCTGCAATGTTTGAAGAGATGAAGGAAATTGCAGCAAAACTTTCTAAGGGTATGCGACATGTAAGAGTTGTCCTTTATGAACTTAATGGCAAAATATATTTTGGTGAATATACATTTTTCCATGGCGGTGGATTCCAGCTTTGTCATCCTGCAGAGTGGGAAAAACAACTAGGTGATTGGATAGATATAACCTGATATTGAAAATTTTGGGTAAAAGAGGTGTAGGAAAATGGATAAGAATATTTTAGTTTCCGTTGTAATTCCTGTTTATAAAACCGAAAAATTCCTTGAAAATGCTGTCAATTCTGTAGTAAAACAGACATACAGCCGTATCGAGATTATTTTAGTTGATGATGGTTCACCTGATATTTGTCCTCAACTTTGTGATGAGTTGGCTGAAAAATATGAAAATATTTTTGTCTTGCACAAGGAGAATGGTGGTCTTTCTTCCGCAAGAAATGCCGGACTCGAGTGTGTAAAAGGTAAATATGTATATTTTCTTGATTCAGATGATACAATTGAAGAACACGCAATTGAAGATATGGTGAGAATTGCAGAAAAAGAGAATTCAGATGTTGTTTTCCCCAATCAGTATTACAAAGTTTACGAAGATACAAATGAAAAAAAATTAGCTTTTCACTATACTGAGGATATTTTTGAAACAAATCCACAGGACTATGCCTTGAATATTCTAATTGGTAGAGTAAGAGGTCAACGTTCAACTGCTGTTTTATATCGTACATCGGTGCTTGTTGATAACAATGTTAGATTTCCTGTTGGACTTATTTCAGAAGATTTCTTCTTTATGCTTGATTTGATGGTTGTTGCAAAGAAACTTTCTATATACACAAAACCATCTCTATTTAACCTGAAGAGAATCGGTTCAATTACAGGTGCTTATCATCCAGAATTTGAAAAAACAATCTGGCTTATGGATGAAAAAGCAAAAGCATTTATTAAAAAAATTGGCAGGGAAGATAAGGATGCTATGCAGAAAGTGGACGACTTGCTTTGCAGAAATACAATTGCATATCTTTTTAAGATTATGTCTTCTCTAAATCCTGCACCTTATAAAGAAAAGAAAAAAGTTGCTCTTGATTTGCTTTATCATGAAAAAACAAGAAAGGTATGGAAAAAGAATCATCCAGCACCATATTTCAAGAGCAAAAAGACGAAACTTGCGTTTACGCTTGTATATAAATTGTTAAGATATAATTTTGTAAGCTTAGCACTTAGGTTTATGTCTTTTTCCTAAACAGAAAAGAAAGGTCTTTTAGTAATGAGAATTTTGATTTTGTCAAGTACACCATGGACTAAAGATAATAGTTTTGGTAATTCCTTTAGTAATATCTTTGAAGGAATTGAAGATATTGAAATTGCTAATATTTATTGTAAATATGGAAAACCAGAAACAGACCTTGTTTCAAAATTTTTTCAGATTACTGAAAAGTCAATGATTAGAAATCTAAAAAATCCAAAGGTTCCATCAGGTCAAGAAGTTTTCATTGAAAAGACCGAAAATACAGATATTGTTGAGCCAAAATCCGCTGACCTTGCCCGAAAAAAAAGATGGACTGTAATGTTTTGGGCAAGAGATCTTATATGGCAGATTGGTCGTTGGAAATCACCTGAACTTAAAAAATTCATTGATGATTTTAAACCAGACATTATCTTCCAACCAATATACTATGTAAGACACATGAACAGAATTGCACATTTTATTAAGAATTATGCAAATGTTCCTATGTATGGGTATGTGTCCGATGATGTTTATACATTAAAGCAGTTTATTATATCTCCATTGGGTTGGATAAACAGATTTTTGTGCAGAGCAAAAGTAAAAAAAGTAGTAAAACAATGTGAGATTTTATATACAATTTCAGAAATTCAACGTTCTGAATATGAAAAGATTTTTAAAATTCCTTGTAAGATTTTGACTAAGTCAGCAAACTTTGATGAACCTGCACAGGTGAAATCAGAATATAACAAACCTTTACAATTTTTATTTACAGGTAATATTGGAACAAATCGTTGGAAATCCCTCGCTATTATTGCTGAAGCATTAAAGGAAATTAATGCTGATGGTGTAAAAGCAGAAATGAAAATCTATACTGGGACTCCTATGACAGATGAGATGAGTAAAGCATTAAATATTGAAAATGCTTCAAAGGTTATGGGCTTTGTTTCATCGAGTGAAATTCCAAGAATTCAGAGTGAGGCGGATGTACTTATTCATGTTGAATCATCCGATTTAAAAAGTAAATTGGCAGTTCGCCAGTCTTTCTCAACAAAAATTGTTGACTATTTAAAGATGGCAAGACCAATTCTTGCTGTAGGTCCAAAAGATGTTGCTTCAATTGCACACCTTGTTTCCAATGATTGTGCTATTGTTGCTGATAATAAAGAGGAACTCAAAGAAAAACTTCTTGAATATATAAATGATGATGGTAAGATGACAGAGCTTGCCTTAAAAGGTTATGAGTGTGGAAGAAAGTTCCACAATAAAGAGACAGCAAATAAAATGTTGTGTGAGGACATTTTAAAAAGATAATTTTTCCGTAAAAAATTTGAAGAAAGGAGTATGAATAATGACAGTATTTATAATTAATTTTTTGTTAATTGTTATGTGGGATATCTTGTTACTTAAAATGAATCCCACAGATGGTAAAAAGAAAGTTTTTTCTGCTATTGCTGCAATTCAATGGATTTTGGTTTCCGGTTTAAGAAGTGTTGATTTAAGCCGAGATGTTTCTATTAACTATATTAGAGCGTTTGAAGAAACAAAGATTATGTCTTGGTCGCAGATTTTAGATACAATCAAAGAATATTTATTCAACGGATTGACTGTTAAAGATCCGGGATATACTCTTCTTATGAAAATATTCCAGATTTTTAGTGACGATTTCCAGATTTTTCTGGTATTTATTGCGGTTGTATTTACCGCGTCAATGGCAGTATGGATTTATAAATATTCATCAATGCCAGGGCTAAGTTTTATAATTTATTCATCATTATTCTATTCTTTCTTTGCTCTTACAGGATTAAGACAGACAATTGCAACAGCACTGATTGTTTTTATTGGTGATAAGTTTATTAAAGAAAGAAAATTTGTTCCATTTGCATTTTTAGCATTTAGTTGTTTCTTAATACATAAATCATCGGTTATTTTTATACCTTACTATTTTGTTGCTAATATTGCTATTACACCAGTATATTTGGTTATAGCGTTTATTATAATTGGTGTTCTCTTTGTTCTTGGTAGCAATTTGTATACCCCTATTGCTGAATTATTGGGCTTCAGTGAAGATGCTATTGAATATGATGGTGGCGGTGCTAATATGTATGTTTTTGCCATTGTTACAGTATGTCTTGCTTCACTGATTTTACATAAATATATAAAATCACATAGAGAAGATGTAGATTGTTTATATAATCTTGTTTTGCTGACCATTGCAACGAGTTTACTGGTTACACAGCATCACGGTTTTATGAGACTTCAACAGTATTTTGCACTTGTAATAATGATTATTATTCCTGAAATGGTTTTAACAATGCAAAAGAAATATAGACCGATGATATATATTGGGGCAGTAGGTTTTATGTTCCTATATCTCATTTACAATAACCCACAATATCGATTCTTCTGGCAGTAAGGAGGGAACAAGTATGAAAGTTTTATGGATAGTAAATATGGTGTTTCCGGATATAGCAAAAAAACTTGGATTTAACACTTCAATAGGTGGTGGCTGGCTTTTAGACCTTGCTAAAGGTGTTTCGGAGCATCCGGATGTTGAATTGGCTGTTATGACCTATTATGCAGGTAAAGAATTTATTGATATGGAAGTTGAAGGAACAAGATATTTCCTTTTCCCGGGTGGTGGAAAAAGACTTCTTCACGATAATCCTAAAACAGGGGATGATTGTAAAAAAGCTGTTGTGTTGTTTAAACCGGATTTAATTCATCTTCACGGTACAGAATATGCACCGGGTTACAAAATGCTTGAGGTTCATCCTGAAATTCCTACGCTTTTGACAATTCAAGGTATACTTAAAAGAATTTCACAGGAATACTTTGGTGGATTTAGTACATGGGAAATCATCAAAATGACCGACAAGAAAGATTTATTAAAGCTTAAATCTCCTATTGCATATAAAATGCTTTATAACAAAAATGCAAAAAGAGAAGAGAAGTTTATTAAAAAAGTTAAGTATGTAACAGGCAGAACTGATTGGGATAAATCAACCATGCTTGCTATGAATCCTGACCTTAAATATTACCGTTGCAATTATAATCTTCGTAATGCTTTTTACGAAAGCGAAAAATGGTCTGTGGATACAATGACACGTCATACAATTTATACAGGTTCATGCCATACAGCATTAAAGGGTGTTCATAATCTCATTAGAGCATTGGCTTTGGTTAAAAATCGTTACCCTGATGTAAAATTATATATCCCTGGTGGAAGATGTGCAGTTAAAAACGGCAGATTAGTTTCACCTCAGAGTTTTACAAAATATATTGAAAAACTTATTACTGAATTAGGTCTTGACGAAAATGTTGAATTTGTAGGTGACTTGGGTCCCGAAGCTGTTGCAGAACAACTTCGCAGAGCTAATGTTTGTGTTGTAACCTCTGCTGTTGAGGGGGCATCGGCAACTCTTTGTGAGGCTATGATGGTTGGTACTCCGTCAATTTGTTCATATCGTGGCGGTATGACGGATTTACTTACAGATAAGGTAAGTGGTTTTACTTATGATTATCCGGAATATCCTCAGATTGCTTTGAGAATTATGGAAATCTTTGAGAATGATGAGTTGGCACAAACCTTCTCAAAGAGAACAATTGAACTTGCAAATGAACGTCATAAGCGTGATAGAAATCCTAATGATATGGTTAATGTTTATAAAGAGGTTTTAGAAAATGAGCGTAAGAAAACAGTATAATTCTTTGGATTTTGCAAAGTTTATAGCTGCAATTTTAATTATCGTATTACATACGGGACCGTTTCATTCACTCAATGATGCTATTGACGCAGGTTTTCGTGGGATTATTACAGTGGTTGCTGTTCCATTTTTCTTTGTAACAAGTGGTTTTTTGTTTTTCGGAAAACTAAATTCCCTTGAGGGAAAAGCAAAAACTGATTATTTCAAACAGTATATGAAACGTCTTGGCGTTATGTATCTGCTGTGGTCTGCTGTTTATTTTGTTTTTGTTTTAAGAAACTGGATAGTCGAAGGATTCGTAATTACCGATTTGTTGATTTATATAAGAAACTTCTTCTTAAAGGGAAGTTATTCAACTATTTGGTTTTTATTAGCATTGATGGTGTCTGTTGCGATTATATATTTTTTACATAAGAAGCTTTCTTACATAAAGATTTTTCTTTTGGGAATACCTTTCTATGTGATTGCATGTATGGGTAGCTCATATTATGGTCTTATTGAAACAATACCTTTCTTAAAATCTGCATTTGATGTTTATTTTTATATTTTTGATACTATTAAAAATGGTGTCTTATTTGGATGGGTATATGTGTCCCTTGGTGGCATTTTTTCAGAAATTAAAATTCAAAAAAAAACAGTTAGAAATTTTATTCTTACAGGTGTTTTTTTTGTTCTTCTCGCAGCCGAATCCTTTATTCAGGTTCGTTTTGGCTGGGCAATAAATGGTGTTGATACAAAACTTATGTTGTTGCCATTATCAGCTTTCTTGTTTATGTTTGTTATTAATCTTGATTTTAAGGATTCAAAAGCATTTGTGTGGATGAGAAAGTTAAGCTTAATGATGTTTTTGTGTCAGAGAATTTTCCTGTCACTTTTTGATATTTTCTTAATTGATACATTATTTGTTAAGAATTCATTAGTTTATTTTATTTCCATTCTCACATTGACTTTAGCCTTTTCTGTTATATTTATAAAAGCATCAGAAAAAATTAAGGTTTTAAAGAAATTCTATTAAAGGAAGAAAAAAGATGAAAATTACTTTCATTGGCAGCGTTTTAGGATATCATCAGGAAGGTCTTGCAAACGCTTTCTACAATCTTCTTGGAGATGACTATCATTACATTGCATATGGTGGAATTTCCGATTACAGAAAAGAGGCAGGATTTGAGGACCTTGCTGAAAAGTATCCTTTTGTGATTAAGGTTGATTCGCCTCAAAAAGAAAAACAAGCAAATGAAATTATAAAATCAAGTGATGTGATTATTGCTGCTGCAGCACATAATCATACAATTAAAGCATGTGTGGAAAGTGGCATTGAAACATATCTTTTTTCTGAACGTTTTTTTAAAAAAGGAACATGGAAGGTTCTTGTTCCATCAATAAGAAAGAGAGTCAAGGCAAGAGCAGCAGGGTATCATCAGAAAAATTTCAAGGTTTTGTGTGCTAGTGCTTATGTTCCATATGATTTGTCATTGATGGGTTGGCATGGTAAATGTTATAAATGGGGATACTTTACAGAAGTAAAGAAATATGATATTGATGAGTTGCTTTCGAAGAAAGCAACAGGAGATGAACCCATTAAGATTTTATGGGCGGCTCGTTTTCTTAAACTTAAACATCCTGAAAAGGCAATTCAAGTTGCAAAGCATCTTAAAAAGAAGAAGTTACCGTTTAAGATGGAAATAATCGGTTATGGTGAATTGGAGCCTTTCATTCTTAATGAAATAGAAAAGAACGACTTGCAGGATGTTATAACATTTTCTGGTAAAAAAACGGTTCCTGAAGTACATCAAGCAATGGAAAACTCAGATATATTCTTGATGACAAGTGATTACCATGAAGGTTGGGGCGTTGTTATAAATGAAAGTCTTAATCATGGTTGTGTGGTAATTGCTGATGCAGCAGCTGGTGCAACAAGGTATCTTGTAAAAAATGGTGAAAATGGTTTTGTATATAAAAAAAGCAATATCAAAACTATGTTCCTTGTGATTGAGAAATTAATTGAAGATGAGAAATACAGAAAAGAGATGCAGAAAAATGCGTATCTTCATATGGTGAATAATGCTTCACCTGAAATTGCCGCAAAGAGATTTGTTGAGCTTTGCGAAGGTAAAACCTTCGATGAAGGAATTTGTAGTCCAGCTCCAATAATAAAATCTGCTAAAGAATAAAGGTGTATTTATGAACAGAATTGAATTACCTGTTTTACAGGATTATGTCTATTCAATATTTGAAGAATTTGACAGAATCTGTAGAAAATATGATATTAAATATTCAATGGAAGGCGGCACTTTGATGGGTGCAGCTAAATTCCAAAATTTTGTTCCATGGGATGATGACATTGATGTTATTATGGTGAGAGACCAGTATGAGAAATTCATGCAGGTTGCACCAAAAGAACTTGATTCTAAGTTTTTCCTTGAATCATATAACAGTGTGGATGAGTTCCCACTTAACTATGCGAAACTTTGTCTTAATGGTACAATGATTTGTGATTATGATTATAGTCATCTCAAGAAGATGAATCATGGTATTTTTATGGATATCTTTCCAATTGATAATGTTAACCCCAAAACACTTAGAAAACATTGTAGTGTTGTAGGTATACTTACAGGTGGAAGAAAAACAAAACTTAAAGTAAAACTACGTGGTAGTAAGTTCAGACATTTCGTTTATAAAACAGTATCTTTATTGCCTATGAGTTGGCTCATTAAATTACTCAATAAAGCATGTAAATTCTATAGTAAAAAAGATACAGGATATATTTATGAGGTTTGTAATTCTAATAAGAATTTCCCACCAATGCCTGCATCCTTATATGCTGAATATATCGAACTTCCTTTCAGGGATAAAAATTTCCTTGCAATCAAGGAGTATGATAAATTATTAAAATCACGTTTTGGTGAAAACTATATGAATGAATTGCCTCCAGAAGAGGCAAGAAAACCTTCTCATAATCAGAATATAAAAATTCTTTAACATATTTAATTTGGTGATTTCTTTTGAGTAATAGTTCTAAACAAATAAAAATCGGTGCTATAGTATCCTATCTTGCAATTGCATTTAATATGGTTGCAGGACTCATATATACACCGTGGATGATTACAAAAATCGGTCAGAGTAATTACGGGCTGTACACTTTGGCAACTTCACTTATAACAATGTTCATTATGGATTTTGGTATGAGTGCTGCTGCTGCACGTTTTATTGCAAAATATAATGCTGAAGGTGACCAAAAATCAGTTAATAATATAATTGGGTTGATATATAAACTATATTTAGGTCTTGATACAATTATTTTAACTGCCTTGGTAGTTGTGTATATTCTTATTGATGTGATATATACCAATCTTTCACCTGAGGAGTTAGAAACATTTAAAGTTCTTTATATTATTGTAGGTACTTACAGCGTAATTTCATTTCCATTTACTAATTTAAAGGGAATGCTGACTGCGTATGAGCAATTTGCAGGACTTAAATTTTGTGAATTGTTCCATAAGGTGTTTATCATTGTAGCAATGGTGCTTGCATTACTTATGGGATATGGTGTTTACGCACTAGTATTTGTGAATGCTTTATCAGGCTTGCTTACAATAGCAATGAAACTATATATCATTAAGAAGAAAACACCTATAAAAGTTAACTTTAGATTTTTTGATATGAAAATGCTAAAGAGCTTTTTTGGGTTTTCTGTTTGGTCAACAGTTGTAAGTCTTGCACAACGATTGATATTTAACATTACGCCATCAATCATTGCTGCTGTTTCTTCTACAGGCTCTGTAGGTGTTGCTGTTTTTGGCTTAGCAACAACAATTGAGAGTTATGTTTATACATTTGCGACAGCAATTAATGGTATGTTTATGCCAAGAATTTCAAAAATTGTTTACAGTGGCAAAAAAGACGAGGAACTATTACCACTTATGACAAAGATAGGCAGAATACAATGTATGATTATCGGTATTCTTGTTGTTGGATTTATGACTTTGGGTAAATCTTTCGTTGTGGATATATGGGGTAAACCTGATTTTGCAGAAAGCTATATCTGTGCTTTACTTATTATTGCACCAAGTTATTTCTATTTACCAATGCAGATTGCTCATACAACAATGATTGTTGAAAATAAGGTAAAACTTAAAGCTATAATTTTCCTTGTAGTTGGCGTAATCAATGTTATTCTTTCATTGATTCTTTCTAATTTCTATGGTGCAATTGGTGCATCATTATCAATCTTTATTGCATACACAATCAGAGCAATTATGATGGTGACTGTATATAAGAAGGTACTCAAACTTGATATGTGGAATTTCTTTAAGGGGTCATATCTTAAAATTACACCATATTTAATCATTACAGCTATTGTCGGTTTCCTTGCTGAAGTATTCAATCCAATTGGAAACGTATTTATTCGTTTTGGTGTTAATGGTGTACTGGTTGTTGGTGTGTTCGGTGTTCTTATGGTTCTTTTTGGTATGAACCAATACGAAAAAAACCTCTTTTTCGGAGTTTTTAAAAAGGCATTAAGTAAAATTAAACGATAAAAATATTATTTTTGGTGAAGGTAATGAAAATATTGCAAATAAATGCTGTTTATAATATTGGCAGCACAGGTCGTAATACAACTGAATTACATTATGCATTACTCCAACGGGAGTTCGAGTCCTATGTTGCATGTTCTATGTCAGGTTCGGCAAACGAAGACAGGCTGTTTATGATTGGTGATAAAAAAGATAGAAAAATTCACGCACTACTCTCTCGTCTTTCAGGTAAGCAAGCATATTTTTCAAAAAACGCCACAAAAAAACTTATAAAATTTATGGAAAAGATAAAGCCCGATGTTGTGCACCTTGGAAATTTACATGCAAACTTTATCAATCTTCCGTTACTTTTAAAATATCTTGACGAGAAGGATATTGCAACTGTAATTACACTGCATGATTTTTGGTTTATGACAGGCAAGTGTGTGCATTTTATTGAAGCTGATTGCTACAAGTGGAAAACAGAATGCAAGAATTGCCCTAACCTTCAGAGTGGAAACTCATCTTGGTTTTTTGACAGAACAAAGAAGATGTTTAATGATAAGCTTTCTCTTATCAGCAAAATAAAGCGTTTGGCAGTAATTGGTGTTTCAGACTGGGTAACTGTATCAGCAAAGAAATCACCAATATTCAAAAATGCAAAAATAATTAAAAAAATATATAACTGGGTAGATTTTGAAAGTTTTCGCCCAAAAGATATATCCCAGTTAAAAGATAAACTTGGTATCACAAATGAATTTGTAGTATTAGGTGTTGCAACAATATGGGATGAAAGAAAAGACTTAAATAGTTTTGTAAAACTTTCTGAACAACTGCCTGAAAATTCAAAGATTGTGATTGTAGGTTCAATTCCAGAAGGTATAAAACTTCCGGATAATATGATTGCTGTGGGCAGGACTGAATCCGTTGAAGAGTTAGTTGATTATTATAATCTCGCAGATGTTTTTGTTACTCTTTCAGCAGAAGAAACATTTGGAAAGGTTTCTGTTGAATCCTTAGGCTGTGGTACTCCTGTTGTCTGCTATAAAGCAACTGCCAATATTGAAGTTGTTGGTGAAGGATGTGGATATCTTGTAGAAAAAGGTAACCTTGATGGCATTGGGGAAGCCATAAACAAGATTTATGTAGATGGAAAAGAAAAATATAGTGGTAACTGTATCAATTTTGCTCGCTCCAATTTTGATAAGAAAAAACTGATAGATGAGCATATTGCTCTTTATAATGAATTATGCAAATAAAAGAATTATATAAAAATGGTAAAGGAGGTAAGATGAATGGCATATTGGATTATATTTGGTATGATGGTGTTATGCTTTTTTGCATCAAATATTAAAAGCAAAAGCCGTGACCTGTCAAAATCTCAAAAGATTTTGTCGTACGAAGGAATAAGTGTTATCATCTTATCCGTTGGCCTTTTCTTACTTCTTGCGTTACAGTCAGAAACAGCAAATAATGACTTATTTGCGTATAAAATGAGATATGAGGAGAATGGGCTGAGAACATTCAGTTATTTTATTAATGATTGGGCAAAAATTAAGGACCCTGTTTATCATATTTGTGGTTGGATATTTTCAAGATTAGGATTTGACTTTTTCCAGTGGAAAGTTGTAATATCATTTGTGTTTGTTTTTGGATTGTACAATGTAATTTCAAAATATTCTGTTAAACCGTCAATAAGCTTTATGGTCATTACTGCAATGGGTCCATTTAGTTTTGCTTTCAGTGGTTTAAGACAAGCTTTAGCATTGTCCATTCTATTCTATTCGTATAAATATATGAAGGAAAAACGTTTGGTCAAATTCTTATTAATAGTTTTGTTCGCATCTCTATTTCATAGTTCTGCTCTTGTTTTTGCAATTTCGTATTTTGCATATAATTTAGGCAAACGCGTACGAAACTTGATATTATTAGGTATCGGCGGTTTAATAATTATTTTGAATGCCAACACAATTGCTAGAATTTATATGCAGATTCTAGGGGTTAATGAACAATATTCAGAATATTTCGATTCTGAATCAACATTGAATTTTAGCGGTATTATTATTTATTCTACAATTTTTATTTTTTGTTTAATATGTACATATGGAAGTAAGCGACAGGCAAATGATGCAAAGTTGTGTCACTTGTTATTGTTATCTGTTGTATTCAGAATTCTTTCTTTTGCTTGGTTGGCTGAAATTTTCAGAATAGCAATGTATTTCTCATTATTTGATGGTTTGCTGATTGCTGATGCTTGTATGGCTGACGAGAAAACAAATCGAAGATTTGCGAAATTAAAAACATTGGGTGTAACTTCGGCTTTGATTCTATATTATTTGATTTCTCCAAGCAGTAATATTTTAAGTTATATTTTACAGTAAATTGAATTTCAGGTGATACTTTTTGAGTAACAGAATTACCAATTTAATGAAGAATACAGTGGTTTTTACCATTGGCAACTTTTCATCTAAGATACTAGTTTTTCTTCTGCTTCCCTTATATACGAACTACCTCAATCCTGCAGAATATGGTGAAGTTGATATCTATATCAATATTTTATCAATTGCATATTCTTTTGTGTCTCTTCAGACAATTGAAACAGTTTTCCGTTATATTCAGGACGCAAAGAATGATAGGGAAAAGGATGAGGTTATTTCTAACTCATTGATTGTCGCCCTGGCAGGTATTGCAGTATTTGCTATCGGTATGACAATCTATGGCACAATCGTTGATTTTCCATATACTTTTGTGTTCATATTATATGTGGCATTCAATATTTTAGCTCAGTATTGTCAACAGGCAATCAGAGGAATGAATAGTACTGTACTTTATTCCACAGTAGGCGTTTTATCCACATTTGTACAACTTGCATCAAATATTATTTTTATTGTAATCTGTCATTTTGGCGCTGTTTCTCTGTTGTGGTCACATGTTGTTACAAGTTTGTTTATTCTTCTAGCGATTTTATTAAAGTGTAACATCTTAAAGCATTTTAAATTTTCTGCAATTAAATTCAGCGTAATTAAAGAACAGTTAGGTTACAGTATTCCATTAATGCCAAATGCTATATGCATTTGGGGTATCAACTCTTTGGGAAGATATCTGCTCCTATTTTTCTATACAACGACTGAGGTTGGTTTGTTATCCTTTGCTACTAAGTTTTCACAAGCTTTGGGAATGGTCAATAATATCTTTTTTATGGCTTGGCAACAGAGCGCGATTTCAGAATATAATTCAAAGGATAAAAATGAATATGCAACTGAGGTTTTCAATAATTTCCTTTCATTGCTTTTGAGTGCAGCCGCAATTTTAATGCCTGCAATAAAATTCCTTACTTTCACAATAATGGGTGACGAATACCGTATCGCTTGGGTGTATGTTCCAATATTCTTCTTGGGGACGATTTTCAATGCCTGCGAAAGATTTGTTTCAATGGGATTTTATAGCGCAAAGAAAACATCAACAGTTTTCATTACATCTTTAATTGCCTTAGCGATTTATTTTGGTGTAGGATATTTTGCTGCAAAGGAATGGTATATTTGGGGTGTAGGAATTGCACATGCTTTGTCTGAATTTGTTTATTATTTGATAATGCACTTTAAGGTTAAGAAGTATATGCATGTCAGTGTTAAGGTGAAAAAACTTATTTTGCCTGTTTTGATTGTAGTAGTTTCAACGGTATTGTATTATTTGGTTGATTCAATTTATATGCTAATTCTGGTTGCTGCGGCAGTTGCATTTGCTTCATTATTTGCTAATATGAGTTTGTTCAAGGGATTAATCAGAATGCTCTTAGGAAAATTCAAGAAAAAACCTGCGAATGATTCAAAGTAATTGATTTTCAACAGAAAAAAGATGTATAATAATTTAGTTAGAATATTGTAATATACTATTTATAAAGGAAAGTGATATAAATGTTTAAAGGCAAAACATTATTAATTACTGGTGGTACAGGTTCATTCGGTAATACAGTGCTTCGAAGATTTTTAGAAACTGATATCGGCGAAATCCGTGTATTTTCTCGTGACGAGAAAAAGCAAGACGATATGCGCCACGAATTCCAACAGAAATACCCTGAAGTTGCTGATAAACTTAAGTTCTATATCGGCGATGTAAGAGATTTACAGTCAGTTAAAAACGCTATGCATGGAGTTGACTACATTTTCCACGCCGCAGCACTCAAACAGGTTCCATCTTGCGAATTTTTCCCTGTTGAAGCAGTTAAAACTAATGTTTTAGGAACAGATAATGTTCTTACAGCGGCAATTGACGAAGGTGTTAAATGCGTAATCTGTCTTTCAACTGATAAGGCCGCATACCCTGTAAACGCTATGGGTACATCAAAGGCAATGATGGAAAAAGTTGTTGTTGCAAAATCAAGAACAGTTTCTCCTGAAAAAACAAAGATTTGCTGCACTCGTTACGGAAATGTTCTTTGCTCACGTGGCTCAGTAGTACCACTTTGGATTGACCAGATTCGTGAAGGTAAGCCAATCACAATTACAGAACCATCAATGACTCGTTTTGTAATGAGTTTGGAAGAGGCAGTTGACCTTGTACTCTTTGCATTTGAAAACGGTGAAAGTGGCGACATTCTCGTTCAAAAAGCACCTGCTTGTACAATTGAAGTTCTCGCAAAAGCAGTAGCAGAGCTTTTCGCACCTGAAACAGAAATTAAAGTTATTGGTATTCGTCACGGCGAAAAAATGTATGAAACACTTCTTACAAATGAAGAATGCGCAAATGCTATTGATATGGGTGACTTCTATCGAGTTCCTGCAGATAAGCGCGGACTTAACTATGACAAGTATTTTAAAGATGGCGATGTTGAACGCATTCAACTTTCGGAGTTTGACTCAACCAATACAAGTCTTATGACAGTTGACGAAGTGAAAGAAAAACTTTTAACTCTTACATATATCCAGAATGAACTTGCAAATTGGGGTAAATAATAATGGACAATCAAGTTTGTTTGCTGAGTATAATAGTTCCTGTATATAATGCTGAAAACTATTTGGATGATTGTCTGAAATCCTTGCTTAATCAAAGTGTTGATGGCGGATATGAAATTATTTGTGTTGATGATGGTTCTTCAGATATGTCAGCGCAGATACTTGAAAGATACTCAAGCGAGTATGAAGGTAAGATTTTCGCATATTATAAGGAAAATAGTGGTGTTTCTTCTACAAGAAATTACGCTATAAGCAAAGCAAAAGGTAAATATCTTGCATTTGTAGACTCTGATGATTTATTAATAAATAATTCCATTGGCAAGATTGTTGATTTGTTGGAAAAAGAAAATGCATCAGTGGCAATAATGCAGAATTTAATAAATGTTCCGTTTGATGCTAAATATGAAGAAAAAGAAGAAAATTTTAATTTAATCTATGAAACGGGCTTTAGAAGTGCAGGTACTTGCTGTAGAATGGTGATTGAAAGAGAGATTGTTGTAAATAACGATATCCTTTTTCCTGAAAATATGAAATATGGGGAAGACACGGTTTTCTGTTCTATTTGTAGTGTGTATTATGAAAAGAAAAAATGTCTTTTCTTTAAGAATTCCATATATAAATATAGACAAAATCCCAATTCCGCTATGAACCACTTGACTCCTGAAAAGTCTATGGAAAACCAGCTTGCAATGCTTGATATTTATCAAGAGTTGTATAAGAAAATATACTCAGATAACAATTTCAGTGATATGATAAAAGCTCTTTTCAAATATAAAATTGATACAACCGTATCAAACCTTTTGTTTACAGGATTAAGATTAAATAAATATTTGGTAAATGACTTTAAAAGAGAGGGATTATATCCATATCCGTTCTTGATTAAAAGTTTGAAAAATTTACGTTCGAAAAAAGAATTGTGCTTGAATTTGTTCAAATTTTTCTTCCCGATTAGGTTGTATTATGATATAGTTTTTAAATTAAAGAATATTAAAAAGAAATAAAATTAACATACAGGAAAGAGGTTTTGTATGAAAATTCTTGTAACTGGTGCAAAAGGGTTTGTTGGGAAAAATCTTGTAGCTGCTTTGCAGAGCATTAAAGATGGCAAAGATAGAACTCATCCAAATCTCAATATTGAAGAAATATATTCTTATGATATTGATTCTTCTGCAGAATTATTGGAGGAAGCTTGCAAAAATGCGGATTTTATTTTTAATCTTGCAGGTGTAAATCGTCCACAGAATACAGAGGAGTTTATGCAGGGGAATTTTGGCTTTGCATCAACACTTCTCAATATGTTAAAGAAATATAATAATACCTGTCCTGTTGTGTTATCATCTTCAATTCAGGCAACACTCATTGGTAGATATGATAGTGAATATGGTAGAAGCAAAAAGGCAGGGGAGGAACTGTTTTTTGATTACGCAGAAGAAACAGGTTCAAAGGTACTTGTTTATCGTTTACCAAATCTTTTTGGCAAGTGGTGCAGACCAAATTATAACAGTGCTGTTGCAACATTTTGCAACAATATTGCAAATGATTTGGAAATTACGGTTAATGATCCATCAGTGCAGCTTGAACTTTTATATATCGACGATTTAGTTGATGAAATGATGAATGCAATTGAAGGAAAACCACATCATTGTGATTTTGATGGCATTGATACTGTTTTATGTGATGATGGTAAGTATTGCGCAGCACCAATTACACATAAAGTTACTTTAGGTGAAATAGTTGAACTTCTCGAGTCATTCAAGAATCAACCTAAAACTCTTATAATGCCTGAAATTCCATATAATTCATTTGCAAAGAAACTTTATTCTACATATCTTTCATATCTCCCTAAGGATAAAGCGATTTTTGATTTGAAAATGAATTGCGATGACAGGGGCTCATTTACTGAATTATTAAAAACAGAAAAATGCGGTCAGTTCAGCGTGAATATTTCAAAACCTGGAATCACAAAGGGTCAGCATTGGCACCATACAAAATGGGAATTCTTCATTGTTGTGAGTGGCCACGGACTTATTCAAATGAGAAAGATTGACAGTGACGAAGTCCTTAATTACGAAGTGACAGGGGATAAGATTCAGGCAATTCATATGTTGCCGGGTTATACACATAACATTATTAACTTAAGTGAAAATGAGAATCTTGTTACTGTAATGTGGGCAAATGAACAGTTTGACCCTAATAAACCTGATACATTCTTTGAGGTGGTGTAATGCAGGTTATTAAGAATGATAACTATTTGTCGAAAGAAAATTGTAATTGCCTTAAAGCTATATTTGCATTAGCAATTATGATTTCACACATGTTTGCATACAGAAAATTTGGCTTGGCTATCGGTTTAGGACCAATAATTACTGCGTTTGGATATTTGTCTGTTTCAGGATTTTTGTTTTTTTCAGGTTATGGATTGACTGTTTCGTACATCAGTAGAGGCAACACATACTTTGATAAATACCTAAGAAAAAGAGTTTTACCTGTATATATAATAAATATTGTTTTGATAATCTTGTACAGTATATTTCAGATTGCTATTGGATATAAACTTTCAGCAATACAAATATTACAGTCGTTTTTCATTGGTGGAACTGTTGTAAAATATGGATGGTATATTCAGATGATTATATTGCTCTATATTTTATATTTAGTAGCGTTTAAAAAATCATCATTATCAAAGGGAATAACTAAATTAAGTATTCTTATTTTATTATTTTGCATTTCTTTCGCTATTTTAAAAATGAATCACACTTGGTATGAGTCAAGCTTTGCATTTGTTTTTGGTGCTGTATGGGCCGCAAAAAAGGCCGATATAGATGAATTTTTAAATAAAACCTCAAAACATTATTTTTGTGTATTACTTTTATCACTTCTTACTTTTGCAGCAAGTTTCATTTTGGGGAATGCTGGATTTTTGCCATTGATAGTCAAGATTCCAATTAAGATGATTTCAACTATTGCATTTATTTCATTGGTTATGTTATTTGCAATGAAAATTAAGGTGAATTATAAACCAATTGAATTTGCGGGTAATTACTTTTTTGAGGTGTACATTCTTCAAGGATTCTTCATAATTTTATTTAATGAAGTCCTTATAATTAGTAGTAATGTTATTTACTATATAGCTTGTATATTATGTAGTTTCGTTGCCGCAACACTTATTCATCCAGCAATTAATTGTTTAAACAAAAAAGTCAAAGGTGGGTATTAAATTATGAAACTTGATTATTCAGATATTAAATTCCAAAATAATGGCAAATTAAAGCTTTTGATTATTGTAGGCACACGTCCTGAAATCATTCGTCTTGCTGCTGTTATAAATAAATGTCGTCAGTACTTTGATTGTATTCTTGCTCATACAGGTCAAAATTATGATTACAACCTTAATGGTGTATTCTTTAAGGATTTAAAACTTCAGGACCCTGATGTGTATATGGATGCAGTAGGTGATGACCTTGGTGCAACAGTTGGTAACATTATTAATTGTTCATATAAACTTATGGCAGAAATCAAGCCGGATGCAATGCTTGTATTAGGCGATACAAATTCTTGCCTTTCTGCAATTCCTGCAAAAAGATTACATATTCCAATTTTCCATATGGAAGCAGGTAATCGTTGTAAAGACGAGTGTCTTCCTGAAGAAACAAACAGAAGAATTGTTGATATAATTTCTGACGTTAACCTTGCATATTCGGAGCATGCAAGAAAATATCTTCACGAGTGTGGTCTTCCTAAAGAAAGAGTATATGTAACTGGCTCTCCAATGGCTGAGGTTCTTCGCAATAACCTTGCAGATATTGAAATGTCACATATTCACACTAAACTCGGTTTGGAAAAAGGCAAATATATTCTTCTTTCTGCTCATCGTGAAGAGAATATTGATACTGAAAAGAACTTCTTATCACTCTTCAATGCAATCAATAAAATGGCAGAAAAATATGATATGCCAATTCTTTATTCTTGTCATCCAAGAAGTAAGAAAAGACTTGCAGAAAGTGGATTCCAGCTTGATAGCAGAGTTATTCAGCACGAACCACTCGGTTTCCACGACTATAACTGTTTACAGATGAATGCTTTTGCAGTAGTGTCAGATAGTGGCACATTACCTGAAGAAAGTTCATTCTTTACAAGTATCGGCAAATCATTCCCTGCAGTTTGTATCCGTACATCAACCGAAAGACCTGAAGCACTTGATAAAGCTTGTTTTGTGCTTGCGGGTATTGACGAAAAATCACTTCTTCAAGCAGTTGATACTGCAGTTGAAATGAACAAAAATGACGATTTAGGTATTCCTGTGCCTGATTATGTAGACGAAATCGTTTCAAATAAAGTAGTTAAACTCATTCAGTCATATACTGGTGTAGTTGACAAAATGGTTTGGAGAAAATTCTAATCTTAGTAAAAAAGTAAAACCTACTGATTATTAGTCAGTAGGTTTCTTTGTTATTGTGAAACAACAAGGTTCCGGGGCACCCGTCCGCATTTTCAATGCGTTGACGGGTCGGGTTCTTATAATCCTGATTTTTCAAAAATATCTTTCATAATGTTAACGCTTTCGCTATCAACATTTGAAATTCTCTCTTTTTTAGAAGTAATTTCATCGTTCTTTTTGAAGATGAATTCAAATATTCTTACAATCCAGAAAATTGGCAATAAAAACGGAAGTTTTTCAAGAATGGAATATCTTAATTTCATATGTCTGAGAGAAGGGAAAAGCGAGTTTAGAAGTCGTTGAGATTTTGACTGGCTTGTGCGGGCAACATTTGCTACTTCACTTGCATTGTTAACAGGTGCGCCAAAAACTATATAATTTTCCATTGTAATAAGGTCATCATTGTATTCTGCACCATCAAAAGCACATTTATATAATTGCCTGATTTTAACGGCAAACTTTTCAATACCAAATTCTTTGAACTGCTCATTTATGTAGTCAAAATCAAGCAAGTTGTCATATTTTTGCTCCATAAGGAATAAATCCATTAATGGTCTAAAACAAGACCCGGCTTCAAGATAATGCTCAGCAAGGTGCGAGAGCGTGTAAACATATAAATCATTGATTGGCATTTTGTATTCACAATTACTTGTTTTCTCAACTCTGTCCCATACACCCTTAAAATAATCGTGCATAAAATAGTCTTCTACAAAAAGCATTTTGTGAAGTTCAATTGTAAGAAATGGCTTTTTAATAAGAACAATATCTTTACCGTTGTTCATTTCTTGAGTGAATCCGCGTGCAAGAATTAACTTGCCACCCTTGTTCATGCTTTCTTCTTTGACAAGTATGTCCATGTCAACCATAAATCGCATCTGAGGAGTGGGGTAGAGTTCCTTAAGGTATGTACCTTTAAGAAACATAAATTCTATATTCTCTTTTGTAAATGTATCTCTTATGTATTCGATTTCTTCCTGCTGTGATGCCTCACGAGCAAGAATAGCCATATATGATTTTTGAAGTTTAGCTTCAGTTTCTACAGAAAGAGTAACTGTACCGTTTTGCACTGCAAGGTATAAAATGCCTTGAACAGCGTTTCTAACTGCCAACTTATAAAGGAGAGTAGTATCAGCTTCTTCAGGGCAAGGGGGAACAGGTAATCCCTTAATTGAAGCGCTTACCATTTCCAAAAAATATTTTTTTGTGAGCATCTTGTCCTGCATTATTTAAACAATCCTTTTATTTTTCTCAATGGAACTAAAATGATATTTCTAAAAGGTAAAATCAAAGTCCAAAGTTTAACATATAGCTTGTATGAAAACTTATCAACACTAAAGGTATTGCCTTTTCGTGTAATTGATTTTACAACACCAATAATGTGTTTTTCATTTATTCCATATTCTTTATTAACCTGATTATCGCCACAAAGAATAAAGCCCTCTTCATTCTTACCAACAATTCTATGAAGCACAAATGCCCCGTTATCACGACGATAGAAAATAATGTCATATTTTTGTGGATTTTCACATTTAGTAAGCTCAACAGTATCTCTGCCCCATACAAGTAAAGGTAACATACTTGTACCTGTAATAGGGAGCCCAACAGTACCACCATTCTCAATTTTTTCTTGTATTACGGGGTAAATCTCTTGGAGCGAGATTTTCTTTTTAGTTGTAGTTTCCATAAAAAATACCTCACTCGAAGTTTTTAATCAATTATAGATTAAACCACATTAAATGTCAATCGGTACTCTTTTTTCTTAAGGAGTTCCATGCATTAAAAACTGCAGCCGCAATAATGATTCCGTAACCTATAAAACTTAATACGTCAGGCAAATCACCGAATACTACAAAACTTAAAAGAGTTGTGAATATAATCTGTGAGTAGTCATAAATTGATATTTCTTTAGCAGGTGCTTTTGAATATGCGGTAGTAATAAAATATTGACCACCACTGGCTGAAAGTCCCGCCAAAAGTAAATAGAGCCATTGTGTGGCACTCATAGGAGTAAAATCAAAAATAAGCCAAGGAAGAGTAACAAGACAAGAAAATGCAGAGAAATAGAATATAATTAAACTACCCTTAAATCCATTTTGAGTAAGTTTTCTAACACAAGCGTATGCGAGTCCTGCACCTAATCCACCTAAAAAGCCCATAAAAGCGGGTAATCCCTCAAATGAGAAAGATGGCTTCATTACAAATAAAGCGCCTATAAACGCCATTGTAACGGCAAATATCTGCTTTAAATTTGCTTTTTCTTTAAGCATAAACAACGAGAATATAACCGCAAAGAAAGGGGAGAGTTTATTAAGCATTGAAGCATCTGCAAGATTCATATTGCTAAGGGCATAAAAGTTGCAAAGAATACCTGAAGTGCCCGCAACAGCACGAATAAGTAAATAACCTACATTCTTGCCTTTTGGTAATGCCCATTCTTTATTCTTTGTAATAAGAAAGAATGCAAAAGCACAAGCCACAGCGTTTCTGAAAAAGCTTTTCTGAATTATAGGCAAATCTCCCGATAACTTCACAAAAAGCCCCATAAGAGCAAAGAAAAAGGCAGAAATGATAATATATATAATTCCTTTAGTCTTATCGTTTTTAATCATTAAATTCACCGTATATAGTTTACCACAAAAAAATCCCCGTATCAATAAAATACGGGGACGAATTATTAACTACTGATTATTTAGCAGTATCTTCTTTTTCAAGACGTTTAGAATTTTGTCCTGCGGCAAAGTTTACGCCTGTATCTTTTGGTTCATCTTCTGTGAATTCATAATCCTTACCAGGAAGAATAGCGTTAAGAATAATACCTGCAAGTGAAGCGCAAGCAAGAGCAGAAAGTGTGATTGTAACACTGCCGATTGAGAATGTAGCACCAGCTGAAAGACCAAGTGCAGTAACAAGGATGATAGCAGCAACAATAAGGTTACGGCTCTTTGTAAAGTCAACCTTTGATTCAACAACATTACGAACACCGATAGCAGAAATCATACCGTAAAGAACGAATGAAATACCGCCGATGATTGCAGCTGGAAGTGAATTGATAACTGCTGCAAATTTAGGTGAGAAAGAAAGCAATACTGCGAAAACTGCAGCAAGTCTGATAACCTTAGGGTCATAAACTTTTGAAAGAGCAAGAACACCTGTGTTTTCGCCGTATGTTGTGTTAGCAGGAGCACCAACAAGAGAAGCGAGTGTTGTAGCAATACCATCACCTGTGAGTGTTCTGTGAAGACCAGGGTCTTTGATGAAGTTCTTGCCAACAGTAGCACCGATAGCAGAAATATCACCGATATGTTCCATCATTGTAGCAAGAGCAATTGGCATAATACCGATAATTGCACTGATAATCAAACTCTTATTTGACCAGTCAACACCAAGAATAGTTGCTTCTTTGTGTATAGGAAGACCAATCCAAGCAGCTTCTTTAACTGCAGTAAAGTCAATTGCCCAACCTTCAACGCCACCAACATTACCAACAAGAATAGCAACAATATAAGCGCCGACAACACCTAAAAGAATAGGAATAATTTTAGCCATTCCTTTGCCCCAAATGTTAAAGATAACAACAATAGCAAGAGCAATAAGAGCAAGTGGCCAGTTAGCAGCACAGTTATTAACTGCTGAACCTGAAAGACCAAGACCAATAGCTATGATAATAGGACCTGTAACAACAGGTGGGAAGAATCTCATAACTTTCTTAATGCCAACAAGTTTGATAATACCTGCAAGAACAAGATAAACAAGACCTGCACAAGCAACACCAAGACAAGCATAAGGAAGAAGCTCTTTCTGAGTCATACCATTTGCACCGTCAACTGGAGCAACGGCAGCATAACCACCAAGGAATGCGAATGATGAACCAAGGAAAGCTGGAACCTTAAACTTTGTGATTACATGGAAAAGAAGTGTTCCAAGACCTGCCATAAGAAGTGTTGTTGCAACGTCAAGACCAGTAAGAAGAGGAACAAGAACAGTTGCACCGAACATTGCGAACATGTGCTGGAATCCAAGAACAAGCATTTTAGGAACACCTAGTTGTTTAGCATCATAAATGCCTGTTTCAGGGATAGCGTTTTTGTTTTTTGCCATTTTTACATCCTCCAATTTATTAAAAATTTGATTTTTAATCATTCCCATAATACCACTACATAGAGCAGTTGTAAAGTGAAGATTCTACAAAAAAATACAAAATATAGATTTTTGTGATTTCCTACAAAAATCCCCTTTCTTTATTGTATAAAAAGAAAACGGCAATCCGTAATGGATTGCCGCTAATTTTTATATTTGCTCAAGTGCCTGTTCAATATCAGCAATAATATCAGCAGCATTTTCAATACCAACTGAGAATCTGATAAGGTCAGGTGATACACCACATTCAACTAACTCTTGGTCGCTTAATTGTCTGTGAGTTGATGAAGCAGGGTGAAGAACACAAGTTCTTGCATCTGCAACATGAGTAACAACCGCCGCAAGTTTAAGTGAATTCATTAACTTCTCTGCCGCATCTCTGCCGCCTTTAACGCCGAATGAAACAACACCGCAAGTGCCGTTTGGCATATATTTCTGCACAAGGTCATAATACTTGTTGCCGGGAAGAGCAGGGTAGTTAACCCAAGAAATCTTGTCATTTGCTTCAAGGTATTTTGCAACTGCTAAAGCATTAGAACAGTGTCTTTCCATACGGAGATGAAGTGTTTCAAGTCCTAAGTTAAGGTAGTATGAATTTTGTGGAGCAGGAGTTGAGCCGTAGTCGCGAAGAAGTTGTGCTACAATTTTTGTAATATAACCTGCTTTGCCGAAATCCTTTGTATAAACTGCACCATGATAGCTTTCATCTGGCTGTGTAAGTCCTGGGAATTTGTCATTTTGTTCCCAATCAAAGTTACCACTATCAATTACTGCACCACCAATAATATTAGCGTGACCTTCCATATACTTTGTTGTTGAGTGAGTAACAATGTCAGCACCAAACTCAAATGGACGACAGTTAATTGGAGTAGGGAATGTGTTGTCGATTATAAGCGGAACACCATTAGCGTGTGCAACTTTTGCAAATTTCTCAATATCAAGAACATCAAGTGATGGATTTGCAATTGTTTCACCAAAAAGTGCCTTTGTGTTTGGCTTGAAACATGCTTGAATTTCTTCTTCACTTGCATTTGGGTCAACGAATGTAACGTCAATGCCTAACTTTCTCATTGTAACATTGAAAAGATTGAATGTACCGCCATAAATTGTTGCGGCACTTACAAAGTGGTCGCCTGCACCCATAATGTTAATGAGTGAGAAGAAGTTAGCCGCTTGACCTGAAGAGGTAAGTACACCTGCAACACCACCCTCAAGCATTGTAATTTTCTGTGCTACTGCATCACTTGTAGGGTTAGCAAGACGAGTGTACATATAACCTGGCTCAAGGTCAAAAAGCTTAGCCATTGCCTCACTTGTATCATATTTGAATGTTGTACTCTGAACAATAGGGAGTACTCGTGGTTCACCATTCTTAGGTCTATAAGCACCCTGAACGCAAATTGTATCTCTGTTATAACTCATTTTTATTAGTCCTCCAAGAATTTCTTCATAAGTGCAACGCCGCTTTCAACAAAAAGTCTTGTTGCCTTTGCTGTTTCTTCGTTGATAGTATCAACACCGTTTACTTCTTGTGATTTATGATAAATCATAAATGGAACAGGGTCAGATGCATGAGTTGCAGTAACAATAGGTGTTGGGTGGTCAGGAAGAATCATAATCTTGTAATCGTCATAATCTTTAAGACCATCGAAAAGAATAGGGAGTACCTGTTCGTCAATAATTTCAATTGCACGAACTTTATTTTCTGGCTCGCGTCTGTGACCACATTCGTCTGGAGCTTCAATGTGAATGTATGCATAATCACAACTATTTTTAAGTGCTTCAACTGCAGCTTGTGCCTTGCCTTTAAAGTTAGTATCAATATAACCTGTTGCACCTTCTACATCAGGTGTGTCCATTTTTGCACATTTACCAATACCTTTAAGAAGGTCAACCGCAGAAATTACTGCACCCTTAATTCCATAAAGTTCTTCAAATGGAGAAAGTGCGGGCTTTTTGCCCTCGCCCCAAAGCCATATTGAGTTTGCAGGGCGCTTACCATTCTTGATTCTTTCAAGATTTACAGGATGGTCTTTAAGTAAATCATAGCTTTCTTTCATCATTCTGATAAGGTCAGTAGCGTTTTCGCTTGTTGAAAGATATTCACCCACAACTCTGCCTGAAATATCGTGTGGAGGAGTCATATTACCAAGGTCAGTTGTACCGTTGTCCCATACAAGGCAGTGACGATAACTAACACCGCTGTAGAATTTATAAATATCGTTGCCGAAATGCTCTTCTACTGTTGCAATAATCTTTTCTGCTTCTTCTGTTGAAATATCATCTGCACAGTAGTCAACCATTGTCTTATCTGCATAGTTTTCTTCATCTGAAAGAGTAACAATATTACAACGAAGTGTAACATCGGTATCTTTAAGGTCAACGCCTATGCTTGCAGCTTCAAGTGGACTTCTGCCTGTGTAATAGATTGATGGGTCAAATCCCATAACGCTCATATTTGCAACATCACTGCCGGGTTTCATTCCGTCAGGAACAGTCTTAACAAGACCAACTGTGCCTTTCTGTGCAAGTGAGTCAAAGTTTGGCTTTTTAGCCATCATCATAGGTGTTTTACCATCAAATTGTGGAACAGGGTAGTCCGCCATTCCGTCATATAAAACTACAACGTATTTCATAAATTTGCCTCCGTGGGATAAAAGTTTATTCGCTTATTTCTTCTGAAGTTTCTGTATCTTCTTCAATAACTTCAGCTTCAACTGTTTCTTCAACAGTTTCTTCGTTTGATTCTTCAACAACTTGTTCTTCAACTATTGTTTCAACATTAGTTTCAAAATCTCTTTCAATATATGAATATAAAACAGGTTGTTCCGTATTTTCTTCGCCGTTGAATTCTGCATTTTCATCATATACAGGAATAATGCCAAATTCGTCAGGTGTAGCAATACCATTCATAAGTGCATTGTGCTTTAAGTTTTCATAGTACATAGCGTAAGTGCATTGAACATAAGGTGTTACATAAAGAAGTGCAATACCAAAAGTAATAGCAACTAACATGTACCAAAAGAAAAATGAAAAATCAAGAATGAAAAGGTCACCTTTGAAACCATCAGTCATTCTTTTACTTAAATCTCTTGCTTGCTTTGGGTCAAGATTAGGATTATCGTGAATAATTTGTTCAACAAAGAACCATTCATAATGTTTAATAATACCAGGAATAATAAATAACAATGTCCAAAGAGTTACAAAAATTTCTTTAAGAACTCCAACTTTGAAATATATACCATAATTGTCAAGACCTTCACGGTAAAGGGATTTCCAATCAGGGTTTACACCACGAAGGTGATTAAGGAAATAACCTGCCATACCGATTGTGAAAGGAATAAGTAACCATGCAATAAAACCTGAACCTGTTGAAGTGCTACTGCTTGTCATTTCACCATCTTCAGACAAATTCATAACTAAACTGAAACCGCCACTGATTGCACCTTGAATCAATGTGAGCGGAAGGCAAGCCAAAGCCATATAAAGCCACTTGCGGTCAACACCTATAAATTCACGAGCTTGTTGTTTAATTGCCTGTCTGTTCAAAATTTCCATAATAACCCCTCTTTCATAATTTGGTTAATATAATTTTATCATACAATATGTATAATGTAAAGAAAATTCGAACTCAGTATTAATCAATACCCCAGTTGCTTATATTACCTCTTTGCATACCACCAACAATTTTCTGTCGGAGTGCAGGGTAACGCTTTTCTAACTCTGCAAGAAGATTTTTAGTATCTTCACGATTTGTTTTCTCGTCTGCAGGACATTTGCTTTCAACAATAGGCACATTCTCTTTGTTTGCGACTCTGGTAATGTCTGTTTCATAAGCGAAAACCATAGGTCTAATCATATAAAGGTCTTTTCTTGAAAGATATGAAACAGGGGAGAAACACTCAGCCCTACCGTTACCGAAAAGATTCATAATAAATGTTTCTGCTGCGTCATCCATGTGATGACCAAGAGCAATTTTATTGCAACCTAACTCTTTAGCGGTATCGTGAAGTAGCCCACGTCGCATTCTGGCACATAAACTACAAGGATTACTCTCTTTACGCTCTTCAAAAATAATGTGATAGAGTTCTGTCTTCTTTATAGTATATGGTATATTGTGTTTATCACAGATTGCTTGAATTTCAGAATAATCTGCGCATTCGCCAAAGAATTGTGGGTCTAAAGTGATTGCACAAAGTTCAAATTTCTTTGGGTAGAAAATCTTAAGATTAATAAGGCATAAAAGCATAACAACACTGTCTTTTCCGCCTGAAACACATACGCCGATTTTGTCGCCATCTTCAATCATATTGTATTTGTCAACACATGCACGGACTAAACTTAATAACTTTTGCAATGTGATATACCTCACTTAAAACATATTACCAACATTTTATATCAATATTAGTTAAAAGTAAACAAATATTTTTAAAAATAATAAAAAAGAAAAATATATGAAAAATAAAGAAATTTAAAGAAAAAGAGAGATTTATATTTCTCTCGTTAAATTTTCGAAAAAATGTGTTGACATTGTGTTTTTCCTTTGGTATAATTCTCGAGCAATTAAAAATATTATTCGGAGGTAAGTTCTATGTCAACTTATATGCCAAAAAAGGGCGACATTACCCGTAACTGGTATGTGCTTGACGCTGCAGGCAAAACTCTTGGTAGCGTTGCTGCTGAAGCTGCAGTTCTTCTCAGAGGTAAGCACAAGCCAACATTTACACCTAACGCTGATTGTGGCGACCACGTAATCGTTATCAACGCAGAAAAGGTTGTACTTACAGGTAACAAGCTTGAACAGAAAATGTATTATCATCACACAGGTTACGTAGGTAACATGAAAGAAGTTAAGTACAAGACTCTTATGAAAACAAAGCCAGAGTTTGCAGTAACAAAGGCAATTAAGGGTATGATTCCTGACACAGTAATCGGCCGTCAGGCACTTACACGTCTTCGTGTATACCGCGGTGCAGACCACAAACATGCTGCACAGAAACCAGAAGCAAGAGAATTTTAAGAAAGGGAGGCAGAATTAAATGTACGAAACAAGTCCATTTTTCTACGGTACAGGTAGAAGAAAGAAATCAGTAGCTCGTGTACGTGTTTATGCAGGTACAGGTAAAATCATCATCAATGACAGAGAAATCGACGATTATTTCGGTCTTGAAACACTCAAACTTATCGTTCGTCAGCCTCTCGCTCTTACAGGTACAGCTGACAAGTTCGACATCGTTTGCCGCGTAAACGGTGGTGGCGTTACAGGTCAGGCAGGTGCTATCCGTCATGGTCTTTCACGTGCTCTTCTTGAGTATGATGCAAACCTTCGTCCAGCTCTTAAAAAGGCAGGTTTCTTAACAAGAGACCCAAGAATGAAGGAAAGAAAGAAATACGGTCTCAAAGGCGCTCGTCGTGCACCTCAGTTCTCAAAGAGATAAGTTCTTTATTATCAAAAAATTACAGCACTCACAAACGTGGGTGCTGTTTTTTTACACAAAAAGTAGGGGACGAGTCCACATCGTCCCGCAAGTTAAAACCAATATTTACTTTTTTAAACTACTACCCAACACGTCTGATGTCTCTGAAATAGTAACAAAAGCATTTGGGTCAATGGCTGACACAATCATTTTAAGTCGTGCAATCTGGAATCTGTTTACAACGAAATAAATTACACTTCGTGATTTGCCTGAATAATAACCGGTAGCGTGGATTTGTGTAACGCCATAGCCAAAAGCGTGGCTTAACGCATCACAAATTTCTTCTTCCATTTCAGTAATAATCATAACTGATTTTGCCTTGTCAAGACCTTCAACAATGAAGTCAACAGATTTAATTCCAACAGCATAAGTAATAATTGAATAAAGAGGCAACTCCCAACTTTTGAAAACAATACCTATTATTATATAAAGAATCACATTGTATATCATTACAAATGTGCCAACAGTCATGTTGAGCTTTTTCGCGAATATAACCGCCATAACCTCAATGCCGTCAATAGCACCACCATAACGGATTGTAAGACCGCTACCAACACCAGAGATAAGACCGCCAAAAATTGCACAAAGCACTAAATCCTGACCTCCAAAAGGCGAAGCGGTAGATACATCAACAGGAAGAATATCAGTAATTACAAATGATGAAAGTGAATAAATCAGTACCGCCCAAACTGAATAAATAGTAAATTGTATTCCTTGCTTTTTAAGTCCAAACAAGAAAAGTGGAATGTTAATAACAATAAGAAAAAATGAAAGATTGAGATATTCAGGTGTAACTTGCCACAAAAGCATTGAAGTGCCAGAAACACCGCTGTCATAAAGATTTACAGGCGCTAAAAACATTGTAACACCTATTGAATTAATAATGCCTGCAATAAATAATAAGAAAATATTTTTAAATTTCAACCCTTTTAATTCTTTTATAAAATTATCTTTAATTTTTTTTATGTTGACTTTTTTCATTTATGCCTCCAAGATGCTACTATATTATAAGTATAACACAAAACAGAAATCTATGCAAATTCATATTGACTTTATCACTTTAATGTAGTAAAATCTTTGCGGTGATTATTTTGGAAAATCAAAATACATACAAATCCGCATTTAAAGCGGCATTTCCACACACGTTACCTGTTATGACGGGGTATTTGTTTATCGGCATTGCATTTGGCGTTATGTTTGCCGATAAAGGTTATAACTTTCTTTGGGCAGGGCTTATGAGTTTGCTTGTTTATGCGGGCTCAGGGCAGTATCTTGCAGTAAATTTCTTTGACCCATCAGTAAGTTTGCTACAGGTTGTATTTTTAACCTTTATGGTGAATGTTCGTCATATTTTCTACGGACTTTCACTTCTTGATAAATTCAAGGTATCGGGCAAAAAGAAACCGTATATGATTTTTTCATTAACGGATGAAACATATTCTTTATACTTTCTTACTAAAACACCTGAGAATATTGATGAAGGTAAATTTTTGTTTGCACTTTCAATTCTTGACCAGTCCTATTGGGTAATCGGCTCAATGATTGGCGGAATTGCAGGTACTCTCATTCCTTTTGACTCAACAGGCATTGATTTTGCAATGACCGCATTATTTATTGTAATCTTTGTTGAACAATGGCTTGAGAAGAAAAATCGTTTTCCTGCAATTGTGGGTGTTGTAGCAAGCGTTATCAGTTTATTGTTTTTTGGAAAAGATAGTTTTATCTTACCATCAATGATTATAATAATGATTGTTCTTCTTTCAAGTCATAGAATTGAAGAAAGTAAGAGAAAGAGGGAGGGTGGCAACAATGAATAATCTTCCCATATCTTTCTGGCGGTCTGTTATTATAATAGTATTAATAGCACTCACTACTCTTGCTACCCGCGCTATACCATTTATTCTTTTCCCAGAGGGTAAGAAAATACCAAAAGCGGTTGAGTATTTAGGCAAAGTTTTACCACCAGCAGTAATAGGTATGCTTGTTGTGTATTGCTTCAAGTCAGTATCATTTATTTCTTCTCCATTCGGATTACCCGAATTAATTGCAGGACTTGCAGTAGTATTACTTCACATCTGGAAACGAAACAATCTTTTAAGCATCGGTGTAGGCACTGTATTATATATGGTATTAGTTCAAACGGTATTTGCATAATTGAATATTATATAAAGTGTGGCGGGGTCTTGACCTCGCCTTTTTTCGTATTATATATAATAGTATATAAATATCAGGAATATTTTCCAAAAAAACTGCATAAAATATGGACAAACAATTGACAAAAAGGAGATAATTTTGTAACCATTTTGTAATATTTTAATGATTTTTTAATAATCTCACAAAAAAATCAATGCGAAAACCCACCAAAACCACAATATATTGTTGTTTTCGAGAGGTTGAATGCGTATTAAGTCAAAAATTGACTCTTGTTTTTGTGAAATATATACAAAAATAATTTTTCAAAAAATTTGACTTTTTGTTGACAGATGAATATAATGTGCAAGGTCACAAAGCGAGAATAACGGTCGTGGTTTAGGCGAGTGGTAAATTGGCTTTTCCAAGCGTGATTTATGATGAGCCCTCCGAAAATATGAGAGGTTAGCACGACTTATTAAAGGAGCAGAATGATGATAAACAAAATAAAAGGGTATGCAAAAGCATCTCGTCATAATTTTACACGAGTTGTTGCGCTTATAATGGCAATTGCTGTTCTTTGTGCAGGTACTGCTTTCGCTGCCACAAGTGAGACCTATATAGTTGATGTCTATGAGGGCTCACAGGTAACACGAGTAGAAACAACTGAAGAGGATGTCTATTAAGTAGTTGCCGAAGCTGGAATTGAGCTTGCTGAAAATGATAAACTTATTCTTAAGGATTTTACAGCAGGTGAAGACAGCAGGGTTATTGTATGTCGTGCAAGTAACGTTAAGTTTATAAATGCAGACGGTACAGTAAAAAACATCGTATTCGCAGGAACAGTAGCAGAACTTATTGAGCAACAAGGCGTAGTTCTTTCAGACAAACTCGTTTCAAGTGTCAATGTAAAAGCTGTTGTGACAAACAATTTAGAGGTAGAAATCCTTAATTATTATAATCTTACCATTAACGTTGACAATGAAAAGAAGTTTGTAAAATCAACTGCAAAAACAGTAGGTGATTTGTTAAAAGAACAAAATATTGTCCTTGACAGTGATGATGAAGTAGTACCATCTGTTGATACTGCACTTTCAAATGAATTAGTTATCGATGTTCTTCGTGTTGAATATGTAACACGCGAGCAGGAAGAAACAGTGAAGTTTAATTCAAAAACAAAATATTCTTCTGCAATGCTTAAAGGAACAAAGAAAGTAACACAAGAAGGCGTAAACGGCTCTAAAACAGTTGTTTATAAAGATAAGGTAGTAAATGGCGTTGTTGAGTCATCTGAGGTTCAGAGTGAAACTATCACAAAAAAAACAGTCGATAAAGTTACTACAATCGGTACTCTTGTAAAAAGTTCAAGTCTTGGCAATTCAAAGATTCAAAAGAATGGCAAACCAATTTCAGAACTTGTAATGCCATCAAAATACACAATCAATGAAAACAATGTGCCAACAAGTTACAAATATAAGATTACAGGCCGTGCAGCCGCATATTGTCAACCAGGCGGAAAAACCGCAACAGGTAAAAAGGTTATGCCAGGTCGTGTAGCGGTTAATCCAAAACAGATTCCTTATGGTACTGAAATGTGGATTGTATCTAACGACGGTATTGTTTACGGTTATGCAGTTGCTGAAGATACAGGCGGATTTGCAAAGAAAGGTTACTACACAGTTGACCTTTATATGAATAGTAACAGTCAGTGTCGTCAGTGGGGCGACCGCGGAGTTACAATTTATGTTCTCTAATTGAATAAAACATAAAAGGAGAGTTGAAAAACTCTCCTTTTTTATGTTATCATTATTACATAAAATTTGTGGAGTGAATTGAATGCGAGTACTTACAGTTGAAAATACAAGAAAGTTAGAAGCCCTTGCCAATGAAACAGGCATTTCATACTTACAGTTAATGGAGAATGCGGGCTCATATTGTGCAAGAATAATCCGTAAAACTTTTGAAAATACAAATAAGCGTAATGCCCTTGTTGTCTGCGGTAAAGGTAAAAATGGTGGCGACGGATTTGTAATTGCCCGAAAACTCTGTGAAAACGGCTATAAAGTGAATGTGCTTATGGCTATGGGGTTACCTGTTGACGAAGAATCTTCAGAAATGCTTTCACGAATTCGCGCTATGGGCATTAATATCGCGTATTATAACGAAACAACCGATAAGTATTTTGACGACGCACAAATTATAATTGATTGTATTTTTGGTGTTGGTTTCAAAGGCGAGCCAGACGCTACAATCACTTCGCTTATCTCAAAAATCAACGATTCCTCCGCAACAGTTGTAAGTATAGACGTGCCAAGCGGACTTGAAGGTGATAGCGGTAAAGCACCCCAAAATTCAGTTTCTGCAGATATGACAATTGCAGTACTTGTAATGAAACCTGTCCATGTATTAAAACCGTCAGTTGAAAAATGCGGTAAAGTTGTAGTAGCACCTTTGGGAATCCCTGAGAAGTGTTATAGTCAGGTAGATGCAACACTCTTTACAATGAGTGCCGATGAATTAAAACCATTTTTCAAAAAGCGTGATACCGATAGCCATAAAGGTACATTCGGCACAGTCCTTATAATAGGCGGTAGTTATGAAATGCCTAATGCGGTGTATTTTGCATCACAAGGTGCGGTAAATAGTGGTGCGGGACTCGTTAAAATTGCTTTTCCGTCAGTTGCATATAATGCAATCGCACCAAAAACTTATGAGCAGATTTTAATTCCACTTGAAAGCAATAAAAAAGGCAGAATTTCACAGAATGCAATGAAACGCCTTGAAACTGAACTTAAAAAATGCTCTTGCGTTCTTATTGGTTGTGGAATGGGTAATGATGAAGATACAAAATTAGTTACTGAATTTGTAATTAAAAATGCAGAAGTCCCTGTAATTCTTGATGCGGATGGTATAAATTGTCTTGAAAATAATATAGATATATTAGACAGTGCGAAAAATCCCGTAATCCTTACTCCTCATCCTAAAGAAATGTCCCGAATTGCAGGTGCTACTGTAGAAGAGATTCAGGAAAATCGCGGTGCAGTTGTTAAATCCTTTACAAAAGCTCATAATTCTGTACTTGTGCTTAAAGGCGCATCAACACTTGTTGGCAGTACAGAATATGACGATATTTATGTAAATTCAACAGGTAATCCGGGAATGGCTACGGGTGGTAGTGGAGATGTGCTTGGCGGAATAATCGCTTCATTTATTGCGCAAGGTATTGACCCATTCACAAGCGCTGTCGCAGGTGTAAATATTCACGGTATGGTAGGGGACAAAGTTACAGAAAAATATTCAATGATGGGTAACACTCCTACATTGATGTTAAATGAACTCCCTTTAATACTCAAAAAATTTGAATAGGTAGATTTATTATGAAAAAAATCCTTTGTATTTTCTTGTGTGTGCTAATGCTTGGCGGTTGTAGTATTGAAAAAATAAAGGAAGTTAAAAAAGAGCCACTGGAAATCAGTGGCTTTAATACTATCATAAAATCAAATGCGAATAATATACAGATTTCTGCAAATGCCGAGTATGTTCCATTTCAATGCTTGAATTTCACGTTCAATTCTCCAAAAACGCTAAAAAATATGCAAATTCTTTGTAGTAACGGCGAATATACCGTGAATATGAATAAATTGTCGTTTACTTTCGCAGGTGAAAAACTACCCTTTAATATGATTTGCAGAACTCTTGAAACCTGTATAAACTCTGTGCAGGGTGTAACCCCTGAAACTGATTCGCAAACAGATTTACTCGTTTTTTTATATAACGCAGACGGTCATATCTGTAAATTGTATACTGAAAAAGAAACAAGGAATTTTGTAAAACTTTCAGTTGATGGTAACGACTTGTTGTTCTTTGAAAACTTTGAATATAGGGACAAACAGAGTAACTGATACATAAAATGTATTACTCCCCGAATTTTGCCAACTTAAATGTTTAATTATGCATTTTATAGGTAAAAATAAAAACAAAGGAGTGATACGAAAAATGAATGTCAAACGAGGGGACATATATTACGCTGATTTAAGCCCAGTGGTTGGCTCTGAACAAGGCGGAATAAGACCGGTACTTATTGTGCAGAATGATGTGGGCAACAAGTATAGCCCTACGGTTATTGCCGCCGCAATTACAAGTCAACAAGATAAATCAAGGTTACCTACTCACATAAGCGTAAATGGCAATGCTTGTGGATTGAGTAAAGATTCCGTAGTATTGCTTGAACAAGTAAGAACGCTTGACAAACAACGTCTTAAAGAACGAATGGGCAATCTTTCAACAACAGATATGAATAAAATAAACAAAGCACTGACAGTGTCTTTTGGATTAATATAAAACAAGTGTAGGGCGGGGGCTTGCTCCCGCCATTTGATAATTTATTAAAAATATGTTAATTTTACATAAAAGACTTGACGATTTGGAAAAAAGTGGCTAAAATATAAATTAGCACTCGCACTTTGAGAGTGCTAAAAATCAGTATTTATTATTCTTTTTCAGGAGGTAACATAAAATGACTATTAAACCACTTGCAGACAGAGTTGTACTCAAATCTTGCGAAATGGAAGAAACAACAAAAAGCGGCATCGTGCTCGCAGCAGCTGCTCAAGAAAAACCACAGGTAGCAGAAGTTGTAGCAGTAGGCCCAGGCGGACTTATTGACGGCCACGAAGTAGAAATGTATGTTAAGGTTGGCGATAAAGTAATTATCGGCAAATATTCAGGTACAGAAGTTAAAATGGACAACGTTGAATACACAATCGTTCGTCAGTCAGAAATTCTTGCAGTAGTAGAATAAGGAGGGCTTATACAATGGCTAAACAGATTATTTACGGTGAAGAGGCAAGAAAAGCCCTTCAAAATGGTATTGATAAATTAAGCAATACAGTTAAAATCACACTCGGCCCAAAAGGCAGAAACGTAGTTCTTGACAGAAAATACGGTGCACCACTAATCACAAACGACGGTGTTACAATCGCTAAAGAAGTTGAACTTGAAGATGCATTCGAGAATATGGGTGCACAGCTTGTAAAGGAAGTTGCTACAAAAACAAACGATGTTGCAGGTGACGGTACAACAACAGCTACACTTCTCGCTCAGGCGCTTGTTCGTGAAGGTATGAAAAACGTTGCAGCAGGTGCAAACCCAATGGTAGTTAAAAAGGGTATGCAGGCAGCAGTTGATGCAGTAGTAGCAGAAGTTCTTAAAAATGCAAAACCAGTTGCATCAAGTGACGATATTGCTCGTGTTGCAACAGTTTCAGCAGCAGATGAATACGTTGGCAACCTTATTGCAGATGCAATGGCAAAGGTTACAGCAGATGGCGTTATCACAATCGAAGAATCAAAAACAAGTGAAACATATAGTGATGTTGTTGAAGGTATGCAGTTCGACCGCGGCTACATCTCACCTTATATTGTAACTTATACTGATAAGATGGAAGCAGTTATTGATGATGCTCTTATTCTTATTACAGATAAGAAAATCGGTAACATTCAAGAAATCCTTCCTTTACTTGAACAGATTGTTCAGTCAGGTAAGAAACTTGTTATCGTAGCAGAAGATGTTGAGGGCGAAGCACTTTCAACACTCCTTGTTAATAAACTTCGTGGTACATTTACTTGTGTTGCAGTTAAAGCTCCTGGCTTTGGTGACAGAAGAAAAGAAATGCTTCAGGATATCGCAATCCTTACAGGTGGTCAGGTAATTACATCTGATTTAGGTCTTGAACTCAAAGATACTCAGCTTATGCAGTTAGGTAGAGCAAAACAGGTTAAGATTTCTAAAGAAAATACAATTATCGTTGATGGTGCAGGCGAACAGGATGCAATCAAAGGCAGAATCAACCAGATTAAAGCACAGATTGCAGAAACAACATCTGATTTCGACCGTGAAAAACTTCAGGAACGCCTTGCAAAACTTGCAGGCGGTGTTGCAGTTATCCGTGTAGGTGCAGCAACTGAAACAGAAATGAAAGAAAAGAAGCTTCGTATTGAAGACGCTCTTGCAGCAACAAAAGCAGCCGTTGAAGAAGGCACAGTTGCAGGCGGTGGTGTAGCACTTCTTGGCGCAATCAAAGCGGCATCAGCACTTCTTGATACTGATGATGCAGATTACAAAACAGGCGTTAAGATTGTTCTCAAAGCAATCGAAGAGCCAGTTCGTCAGATTGCAGCAAACGCAGGTCTTGAAGGTTCAGTTATCGTAAATGAAATCGTTAATTCAAATAAGGTTGGCTACGGCTTCAACTTCGCAACAAGCGAATATGTTGATATGTTTGAAGCAGGTATTCTTGACCCTGCAAAGGTTACTCGTTCAGCACTCCAGAATGCATCTTCAGTTGCAGCAATGGTGCTTACAACAGAATCTCTTGTGGCAGATATTCCTGACCCACAGGCAGAAGCAGCTGCTGCAGCAGCAATGGCACAAGCAGGCGGCGGAATGTATTAATAAGTGCAAAACGCAAAATGCAAAGTGCAAAATGAATAAAACAACGGTGTAAGTGTAAAAACTTACGCCGTTTTTCTATATAAAAACAAAGAAAAAACGCACATCAATTGATGTGCGTTAATTTTCGTATTTTGCTTTGAATTAAACTGCTCTTTCAACCTTACCTGAGCGAAGGCAACGAGTGCAAGCATAAACTCTCTTAGGAGAGCCGTTTACAACTGCTTTAACTCTTTTTACGTTTGGTTTCCAAGTTCTGTTTGAACGTCTGTGTGAGTGAGAAACCTTGATGCCGAAAGCAACGTCTTTACCACAATATTCGCATTTTGCCATTTCAAAGGCACCTCCTTAAATAAACGGGGTTTAATAATCAAATTACAACAAGAGACATTATAACAGTTACTTTCGCAATTTGCAAGTGTTTTTTTAAAAATATTTTTATTAAATTTATAAAAAGTACTTGCAATTGTCAAGTAAATAATATATAATACATTCAAACGAACATTTGTGCGATAGCGAGGTATGTAAAATGGCTGATAAATCAAAAGCATTAGAAACCGCATTATTACAGATTGAAAAAAATTACGGTAAAGGTGCAGTTATGCGCCTTGGCGAAAATAGTTCATTAAATGTTGAGGCAATTTCAACCGGCTCAATTTCTCTTGACCATGCAACAGGTATTGGCGGACTTCCAAAGGGCAGAATTGTTGAAATCTATGGACCTGAATCTTCAGGTAAAACAACTCTTGCTTTACAGGTAGTTGCTGAGGCACAAAAACTCGGTGGCGAAGCAGCATTCATTGACGCTGAACACGCTCTTGACCCAGAATATGCTGAGGCACTTGGTGTTGATATTAATTCACTTCTTGTTTCTCAGCCAGACAACGGCGAACAAGCCCTTGAAATTACTGAAGCACTTGCTCGTTCAGGCGCTCTTGATGTAATCGTAGTTGACTCTGTTGCGGCTCTTGTTCCTCGTGCAGAAATTGAGGGTGATATGGGCGACAGCCACGTTGGTCTTCATGCTCGTCTTATGTCACAGGCGCTTCGTAAGCTTACAAGCGTTATTAATAAATCAAATACTATCGTTATCTTTATTAACCAACTTCGTGAAAAAGTTGGCGTAATCTATGGCAACCCTGAAGTAACAACAGGTGGTCGTGCACTTAAATTCTATACAACAATGCGAATTGATGTTCGTCGTGTTGAACAGCTTAAAGGTCAGGGCAATGAGTTTATTGGTTCTCGTACTCGCGCAAAGATTGTTAAGAATAAAGTTGCTCCTCCATTTAAAGAGGCAGAGTTTGATATTATGTACGGCGAAGGTATTTCAAAGATTGGTGAAATCGTTGACCTTGGCGTTAAGTTTGATATTGTTAAAAAGAGCGGTGCTTGGTTCTACTATGGCGAACAGCGTCTTGGTCAGGGCAGAGAAAATGTAAAACTTCTCTTTAAGCAAGAAACTGAACTTGCTAACGAAATCGAACAACAAATCCGCACAAAAATGAAAGAAGCACTTGATGCGAAAAAGGGAGCGTCTGCACCTATTTCTCAACCAGAAGTAGTTAAAATTCCAACAACAAAAGCTGCAGCAAGAGCAACTCTTGATATCGCAGTTGATGACGACGAATAATGAAACTTACTGTTAAAGAAGGTAAAGCCAAAAAAATTCATATCTACATAGACGAAGAATATCGTGCTACTGTAGATAGTGATTATTGGTATTCCGAAAAATTCAGAAATTATAAAGAAATTAACGAAGAAGAACTGACCGAGTTATTAAACGCGGTCAGTTTTCGTCGTGCTTATAACAAAGGTCTTGATTTTCTTTCACGTCGACCTTACGGCACAAAAGAGTTGATTAAAAAACTCTGTGAAAAAGGTCATGAAAAAGAGTATGCAGAAAAAGCATGTGAGCGACTTTTTGAATTGGGACTTCTCAATGACGAAGAATATGCCCGAATTCTTGCAAACGATTTGTTAGAACATAAAAATTACAGTATTAAACGAATTAAGCAAGAACTTACATTTCGTGGTATTAGTCGTGATATTACAGAAAATACTGTCCTTTTGCTTGACAATGACCCTGTATCTCGTATTATAATACTAATCAAGAAAAAATATATAAACAAAATTAACGATGAAAAGGGCAGAAAAAGAACAGTCGACGCACTTATGCGACTTGGCTATTCATATTCCGATATTAAAACTGCCTTGAATACCTTAACTGAATTTGACGGAGAAGAATACTATGACTAAAAAAATTGGTATGATATCTTTAGGTTGTCCTAAAAATCAGGTTGATGCCGAGATTATGCTTTCTAAACTTCATAACAACGGTTTTGAAATTGTAACCGACCCTTGTGAAGCTGATGTTGTAATCGTCAACACTTGTGGTTTTATTGAAGATGCAAAGCGTGAATCTATTGAGAATATTCTCGATATGTTGTCGTATAAAGAAGATTGCGAAAACCTTAAAGTTCTTGTTACTGGTTGCCTTGCCGAGCGTTATCAAAGTGAAATTTTCAAAGAAATTCCTGAAACTGATGCGGTAATTGGTATTGGCGCAAATGAAGATATTTGTGAAATCTGCGACAGAATTATTAAAGGCGAAAAAGTAGGGGAATTCCCTCCTAAAACCAACCTTAAAATTGAAGGTGACAGAATTCTCACAACTCCACCATATTCTGCATACATTAAGATTGCAGAGGGTTGCTCAAATCATTGTACTTATTGTGCAATTCCGTCAATTCGTGGGCCATTCCGTAGCCGTCCAAGTGAAAGCATTTTAGCAGAAGCACAAAAACTTGCCGGCGAAGGCGTAAAAGAACTTGTTGTTGTAGCACAAGATACAACTCGCTACGGCGAAGATTTATACGGAAAAAATGCCCTTGTGCCACTCCTTAAAGCATTGTCTAATGTTGATGGAATAGAGTGGATTCGTCTTCTTTATCTTTATCCTGAAAGAATTGACGATGCACTTATTAATGAAATTGCAACTAATGACAAAATCGTAAAATATATGGACATTCCACTTCAACATTGTAGCAAAAATGTCCTTAAAAGAATGAATCGTCACGGTGACCGCGAAACTCTCACTGCAGTACTCAACAAAATCCGTGAGCAAATCAAAGATGTTACAATCCGTACAACATTTATTGCAGGTTTTCCAGGCGAAACCGAAGAAGAATTTAATGAACTCTGTGAATTTATTGAAGAAATGCGATTTGAAAGAATGGGTTGCTTTGCTTATTCAGAAGAGGAGGGTACTCCCGCCGCAAAACTTGACGGAATGATGGATTTTGAAATCCGTCAAGACCGTGCCGATATAATAAATGAGCGCCAGAATGTAATTCTTGACGAAATCAATGATTCACTTATTGGTAAAACCCTTACAACAATTGTTGAGGGTTACGATTCATACTCTGACTCATATTTTGGCAGAACCACTATGGATGCACCCGAAATTGATACTCAAATCAGTTTCACTTGCGGATTTGAATTAGACGATGGCGACATTGTAGAAGTTGAAATTATCAATGTAGTTGACGGCGAATTAACAGGAGAAGTTATATGAAATTGAACGTACCCAATTTGCTTACTATTGCAAGAATTTTCATTACACCAATTTTTCTTGCGGTAATACTTATGGATACTCTTCCCCATAAATTTTTAATTGCTTGTGTTATTTTCTCAATCGGCTCAATTACTGATGCTATTGATGGTCATCTTGCTAGAAAAAATAACCAGATTACAAATTTCGGTAAGTTTTTAGACCCAATTGCAGATAAAATTCTTACAACTGCAGCGCTTCTCGCATTTATGAGTATGGGACTTTGTAATATATGGATTGTAATGCTTGTCTTAACCCGTGAATTTGCAATTGCATCTGTTAGAATGATTGCCGCAGCAGGCGGTGTAGTAATCCCTGCAAATATTTGGGGCAAAATTAAAACAGTAAGTCAGATGACATTTACAATCCTTATTATGATTTTAGGCGAAGTGTGGGAAATACTCTCAAATACAAATAAAGATTTATTTGCAAAACTTCCCGATTTGTCATTAATTTCAAACGGACTTCTTTGGATTACCGCAATTTTAACTATAATTTCAGGCGTAATTTACTTAAATGACAGTAAAAAAATAATTGATTTCACAAAGTGATTGCATTTTGTGAATTTATGTGTTAAAATAGCATAGCATAAAATAAAGGCAATGACCGAAAAGAGTAGCAATTGTGTTTTTATCAGAGATTATGGGTCGTCGGCTGAAAGCCCATATTAAAAAACTTTTGTGAAGTGCATTCGTGAGTCGGTATGGGGAAATACATACCCGTGTTGTTACGTTATAAACTATTCGAGTTATAAATCGAAGTGGAACCGCGACTATTCGCCTTCGTTTGCATTAGTGCAAATGTAGGCGTTATTTTTTTGTAAATTTATTTGGAGGAATAGAGTTGTTTGACAGATTAATTGAAGACATAAAAACCGTCAAAGAGCGTGACCCAGCCGCATCGGGATTTTTAGAGATTTTACTTTTATATCCCGGACTTAAAGCGATAAGGTCACATAGAATTGCAAACTGGTTTTATCGTCATAATTGTAAATTCTTTGCCCGTGCTATTTCTCAGCACTCTGCAAGAAAAACAAATATAGAAATCCACCCAGGTGCTACAATCGGCAGACGCTTTTTCATTGACCATGGTACTGGCGTTGTAATCGGTGAAACTGCAGAAATCGGTGATGATGTTACAATTTATCAGGGCGTAACACTTGGTGGTACAGGTAAAGATACAGGTAAGCGTCACCCAACAATCGGCAACGGTGTTATGATTGGTTCAGGTGCTAAAATTTTAGGACCATTCAAGGTTGGCGACAATTCAAATATTGCATCAGGTGCAGTTGTGCTTGACGAAATCCCTGAAAATTCAACTGCAGTAGGTGTACCTGCAAGAGTTATTAAGAGAAACGGCAAACGCGTTGACAATCTTGACCAGGTGCATATTCCTGACCCTGTTTCACAGGAGTTCTGCAAATTAAATGCAAAAATTGATAAACTTGAAAAAGAACTTGCAAAATATAAAGGAGAAGAAAAATAATGAAGATTTTTAACACTCTCACAAGAAGAAAAGAAGAACTGAAAACACTTGTTCCAAACGAATTGAAAGTTTATGCTTGTGGACCAACAGTATACAACTTCATTCATATCGGTAACGCTCGTCCTCTTTGTGTGTTCGATACTTTCAGAAGATATATGGAATATCGTGGCTATAAAGTAAATTTTGTTCAGAACTTTACTGATATTGATGATAAAATTATTCGCCGCGCTAACGAAGAGGGAACAGACTATAAAACTGTTTCTGAAAAATATATTGAAGAATTCTGGACAGATGCAAAAGGTATGAATGTGCGTGAGGCAACAACTCATCCAAGAGCAACTGAAAATATTGACGAAATTATCAATATCGTAAGCACTCTTATTGAAAAAGGTTATGCTTATGCAGTTGATAATGGCGACGTTTATTTTAGCCCTAAACAGTTTAAGGAATACGGTAAGCTTTCACATCAGCCACTTGAAGACCTTGAAGCAGGTGCTCGTATCAGCGTTGAAGAAGTTAAACGCGAGCCAATGGACTTTGCTCTCTGGAAGAGTGCAAAACCAGGCGAACCATACTGGGAATCTCCTTGGGGACACGGCAGACCAGGTTGGCATATTGAATGTTCTGCAATGGTAAGAAGATACCTTGGCGAAACTATTGATATTCATTGTGGCGGTCAGGACCTTGTTTTCCCACACCATGAAAATGAAATTGCACAGAGTGAGTGCTGCAATGGTGTTCCTTTTGCAAATTATTGGATGCATAACGGATTTATCAGTGTTGACAATGTTAAAATGTCAAAATCTTTAGGCAATTTCTTTACAGTTCGTGACGTTGCAAATGAATATGGCTATGAGCCAATCCGTTACTTCCTTATTTCTTCACACTACAGAAGCCCAATTAACTATAGCGTTGATATTATTGAACAGTGCAAAGCATCGCTTGTTCGCCTTTACAATTGCCGTGAAAGTCTTGACTTTGCAATGAAGAATGCAACAGATACAGTAGTAGAGAATGCAGACGAAATCAAAGCAAAACTTACTTCTCGTCGCGAACAGTTTATTACTGCTATGGATGACGACCTTAATACTGCAGATGCAATTTCAGCAATCTTTGAACTTGTTAAAGACATCAACACAACAGTAATTACAGATGCCCCTAATAAAGAACTTGTAGAACTTGCAACAACTCTTTTTGATGAACTTACAGGTGTTCTTGGCCTTGTTTATAACAGAAAAACAGAAAGTCTTGACGATGAAATAGAAAAGCTTATTGAAGCTCGTACTCAGGCACGTAAAGACAGAAACTGGGCAGAAGCAGACAGAATCCGTGACGAATTAAAAGCACAGGGTATTGTCCTTGAAGATACACCACAAGGTGTAAAATGGCATCGCGAGTAATTATACGCGGTCACAAAATAAAGTAACGGAATATTCGTTACACACAACAGTATATTTATATTTGCCGACAGTAATCACAGTGTTATTGTCGGCATATTTTATTGTATCAGTAGTTATTCGGCATTGGATCAGTATTTCTTGTTGCGATAATCTGTCATTACCTGTGAATATACAACAAAAGTTTAAGAATGTATTTATAGCAGTATTTGTGTCCATACTTTCATTGACAAGAAGCCCTACACCAATAATACTGTTGTCAGAGTCAAGAGATAGTGCAGTAAAACCGTAGTCGTTGTCACAAAACAGATATCTTTTATCATTCCTATCAGTACCTAGCATAAAATCAGAAGTGTTGTATGTAGTTTCAAATTGTTCGTTTATTCTTGAAACAAACTGCTCAATTCCGAATTTCTCTTCTTGCGAGCAACCGCATAAAGTCAGTAAAATACATATAATGCAAGTCACCTTTTTAATCATTTAACCACCCGAAAATCATTTTATAAATAAATATATGAAAAAAATGAATTAAATTTACAAAATATTTACAAACAAATATTGGAAAATGCATTAAAAAGGTGTAAAATATAATTTAATTAAAATATGAAAGTGTGATTTCTTTGCTTAAAAATTTCAAGAAGAAAAGTCTTAAAGTCAAAATTGCAATAATAGCATTCATAGTTTTTATGGTTGCTCTTGTTTCTTATGTGCTTTATTCAACATTCAAACCAGAGCCACCTGTTGCTTATGACATGTCAAAAGTGGAATACGGTACTATTTCTAATTATCTTGATGTCAGCGGTACTGTTGAGTCGGGTGTTACAGAAAAATTTACTGCTATTGAAGGTGTAGTTGTTGAAGAAGTACTTGTAAATGTTGGAGATAAAGTTAATAAAGGCGACCTTATTGCAACATTTAATGTTTCGGGTGCATCATCGTACATTGTAAGTGCAGAAAAAGAGTATAATAATGCGTTGAAAGATTATAACGATGCAAAAGCTACTTCTGATTCAAATGCAAAAAGAAAAGCCGAACTTAATAACGAAATCACAAAAATAAAAAATCAGATTACTATAAAAGAAAAAGAAATTCAAGAACTTGAAAACGAAATCAACTCTACTGTTCCTGAAACACAGATGACTGCGATTCCGCAAGAGCAGATTGATGCAATCGCTTTACAGATGGCACAGAATGGTGCAACTCAAGAAGAAATAGACGCATTTATTGCATCTGCTTCTCAAACACAGATTCCTGTGGCATCAAATGATACTGAAAAGCAAGAATTGCTTATGCAGAAAAATCTTGAACTTGCACAGCTTAATTCAGAACTTTCATCATTACAAGCAGAAAATGCAGTTTTAGTTTCAGGCGATAACGAAACAATGCTTGAAACGCTTAAAACAGTAGTCGATGCAAAAAAAGCAACTTACGATAATATAAAAGAAATCTACAATAAAATGAAAAACGGTTGGTATGCTGAAAATGATGGTATTGTAACTGTTGTAAATATTAAAGCAGGCGAAAAATTTGTTCCTGTAGCAGATGAAAATTCATCTATCGACTTGTCATCACTTTTAGGCGATAATGCAAATAACGAGTTTATCACTTCACTTATGGGCAACTCTGTAACCGTTCCAACTGGTACAGGCATTACTCTTGAAAGTTATGAAGATATGATTGTAAGTGTAACTGTAGGCAAATCAGACCTTCTTAAAATTAAAGTGGGTATGGAAGCAATCGTTACAAGTCTTGATAGCGAATATGAAGCAGAAGTTATCTATGTAGGTGCAACTGCAATTGATTCTTCAAGTTCTCTTGACCTTAATGCTCTTACAAGTTCACTTATGGGCGGCACAGGTGGTGCTAACGGTGCGCTTGTGAAAATAAAAATCAATAATCCTGACGAAAAAATTGTTATCGGATTTGATGTTGATATTAAAATAAAACTTGCAACCGTTGAGAATGTGCTTAAAATTCCTGTTGAATCGGTAATTTATAATAACGGCAATTACTTTGTTTTTGTCTTTGATGAAGAAACTGGTTTAGCGTCAAAGCGAAATATTGAAAAGGGAACACTTGACGATACAAGTTATGAAATTAACAGTGGTCTTGTTGAGGGCGAAATGGTAATCAAGAGCCCTGACCCTAATATGGAAGATGGCACAAGAGTGCAGAACAAAACTGCTTGATTGAGGTGTGAATTTTGAATATTAAAGAAAATATTCGTATTGCCGTATTCAGTATTCGTACCAATCTTATGCGCTCGCTTCTTACAATGCTCGGTATTATTATTGGCGTTGCGTCTGTTATTTCAATTGTAACCGTAGGTAACGGTGGTCGTGACTATATCGTTGGTATGATTCGCGATATGGGTAACAGCGCAATAGCGTTAACTGTCAATATGAATGTGGCGGATGATGAAGATTATTTTACTGATGAAGATATTGCCGCAATCAAAAAACTTGATGGTGTACAATATGCGTCTATGCAGTCAATGGCAATGTGTCAAATGTCGGCAAATGATAAAACAGGTTTTCTTATGGGCATCGGTTGTAATACTGATATGCAGATGATTATGCAGACTCCGCTTTTATATGGCCGATTTTTTACTCAAGAAGAATATATCGAAGGTAAAAATGTAGGCGTTATTGATGTAGGCAGTGCATTACAACTTTTCGGGACAAAAGATGTAGTAGGTGAGTACATTTACTGTACATCAAACGACCTTACAATTTCTATAAAAGTTGTAGGTGTTGTTGACATAATGTCAAGTATGAATCTTGATACTGAAGATATGATGAGTAGTATGAACTCAATGATGGGCGGAATGCAGATTACAAGTTGTATGCTTGTTATGCCTGCGCCTGTTACTGCTACAATCAATGGCGGTACAAGTAATCGTTACGATACAATCAATGTTACTGCTGTTGACGAAAGTCAGCTTGACGGAATCGGTAATGCGGCAATAAACTATGTCCGTTCTTTACATGATAATTATGAAAAAGATTGTTATACAGTAACTAATATGGCAACTTATATTGATTTGCTTGATACGGTTATCAATGTGTTCACAATCTTTATTGCTGCAGTTAGTGCAATTTCGCTGATTGTTGGCGGTATTGGTGTTATGAATATTATGCTTGTTTCAATTACAGAGCGTACCCGTGAAATCGGTATCAGAAAAGCACTTGGTGCAAAAACCGGTACAATTATGTTTCAGTTCTTAACAGAGTCAATTATTCTTTGTCTCATAGGTGGTATAATCGGTCTGTTGTTAGGTGTAGCAGGTGCAGCATTTGTATCTTTTATAATGGATGTGCCACTTACTGTTGAGCCATCTACAATCGCACTTGCAGTTGGATTTTCATCTGCAATAGGAATTATCTTTGGTGTTTACCCCGCTCGCAGAGCTGCAAAGATGCCACCAATCGAAGCACTTCGCCGCGATTAAACTAAAATGAAATAAATCCTTCAAATTCTACAGTGTATATGCATTTGTATATACACTGTTTTTTTATTGTTCATTTGTTCTGTAAAGAGAAAAACTTTACAAAAAATGCATAAAAATACCATATCAAACCTTGTAATATCAAAGTTTTTGACATTTTCAACAGAGTTTTCAACAATATCAAAGTTGAAAGGGGAGTTAAAAAAAGACCATAATGGGAGTGTATAGTTAAAATATAACTGAATATTTTTTGAGAAAATTTCATATATTTTTGCAGGAAAATATTTTTTTCCGCCAAATTTATTTGCTTTTCACAACATTCGACTTTTGTCGAAAAGTTTTCAAAAAATTTTCATTTTCACTATTGCCATAAATTACCAATTATGGTAAAATATGGCAGAAATAAGAAATCAAAGAAAGATTTCACAATAATTTGGAGGTACAAAATGAATAAAAACTTAAAGGTGATTTTAACGGGTGAGGGTAATGAGTTTGGCAAGAATTGTGCAAGTGTATTAAGGACTTATGGGTGTGATGTTTCGCTTGTTGCAAAAGATGGCGGAATATTGCTTTCAAAGCACGAAAGTATAAATGCAGATGTAATTGTAATGGATGCCTTTATGTCAAATCTTGATGCATTGGGTGTAATCAATGAACTTTCTAAAAAAGAAGAAAAACCACTTATAATGGTAATGTCAAGCAGTGATAATCAACGCTTTGAACAAGAAGTGCTTTCAGCGGGTGCTGATTATTATTTTCTCAAACCATTTGATATAAATATGCTGGCGCAAAGAATTAAACAACTTACTGGTTGGTCAAAAGATAAGGGTGATGTTACAAAACATAATGATGTTGATTTACAAGTAACAGTAAGCGAAATTATGCATCAGATTGGAGTACCGGCACATATTAAAGGATATCAGTACTTACGAGAAGCAATCGTGCTTTCAATTAATGACCGCGAAATGATGAGCTCGGTAACAAAGGTGCTTTACCCAACAGTTGCAAAAATGTATTCAACTACATCTTCTCGTGTTGAGCGTGCAATCCGTCACGCTATTGAAGTTGCGTGGGACAGAGGTGATGTTGATGTGCTTGGCTCATATTTTGGTTACACAATTCAGAGTGCAAGGGGTAAGCCAACAAATTCAGAATTTATTGCAATGATTAGTGATAAATTGCGACTTCGTATGAAGATTTCATAAAACATATTTCCTTGACATAAAAGTATTGAAATGGTATTATTTTTTATGTCTTAGTAATAGATTAAGACTCATGTTGTTGCATGAGTCTTTTTTATAGGAGTATGTTATGACAGAGTTATTAATTATCGCTGTAGGTCTTGCTATGGATGCCTTTGCAGTTGCAGTATGCAAAGGTCTGAATATGCAGAAACTTGACAAAAAACAAACAGCGCTTATTGCACTTTTCTTTGGTGGATTTCAGGCAGGTATGCCACTGATTGGTTGGTTTATCAGCTCAAAATTTGCTCAGTATATCGAAAGCATTGACCATTGGGTAACATTTATTTTGCTCGCTATTATCGGCGGTAAAATGATTTGGGAATCTTTTGAAAAAGAAGACGAGTGTGATTGTTGTCAATCAAAGCTTAATCTTAAAGAACTTACCGCATTGGCAATTGCTACAAGTATTGATGCACTTGCAGTTGGTGTTGCATTCGCTTTGGAATATGAACAGAAAACTGTTTTTGTAGCAGTAGCACTTATCGGTATTGTTACAGCCGCACTTTCTGCAATCGGCGTATTTACCGGTCATAAATTCGGTGCTAAATATAAGAATAAGGCGGAGTTTGTAGGTGGACTTGTCCTTGTATTGATGGGTGTTAAATTCTTGCTTGAGGGACTCGGTATTATAGGTGGCTAATATGATTAAAACATTACTGTGGGATATTGACGGTACACTTCTTGATTTCTCTAAAGCCGAAGAATACGGTATTCGAAAATGTTTTGATATTTTCGGTTTAGGTGAATGTACTGACGAAATGCTTTCACGATACTCAAAAATTAATCGTAAATATTGGGAAATGCTCGAGCGTGGCGAAATTTCAAAACCGCAAGTGCTTCGTGGCAGATTTGAAGAGTTTTTTAATTCAGAAAACATAAATTTTGATAAGATTGATGAGTTTAATCTTGAATATCAAATGCGACTTGGCGACAAATCCTTCCCTTGCGACAATGCCATTGAAACAGTGACTGCCCTTAAAAGTAAATATAATCAATATGCAGTAACAAATGGTACGATTATTGCCCAAAAAAGAAAACTTAACCAATCAGGACTTATAAATATCTTTGATGATATCTTTATTTCTGATGAAATCGGTCATGAAAAACCAAGTGTTGAGTTTTTTAAAGCAGTACAAGAAAAAATCGGTAAATTCAATAAAAATGAAGTGATGATTATAGGGGATTCTTTATCTAGTGATATGCTGGGTGGCAATAATGCAGGGATTCTCTGTTGTTGGTATAATCCTCATAATGCAGTAAACAAAAACAATATAAAAATCGATTTTGAAATAAATGATATTTCAGAAATTCTGAACATTCTTAAAGATAATTGAAATGAAAGGACTGTTGCACAATAAACAGTCCTTTTTTTTGTGTAGTTTTACTTATAATAAAAACTAGTTTTTCATTGTTTAATTTTTCTAAATATGTTAAAATATTATGAATATATTTGAAAGGGAGAGTGAACAATGAGCGTACTTGATAAAGTAAAAGATTTCGGTACTGAAATCAAAACTCATTGGAATACTCCGGCAGAAGGTAAGTATGTTCCTTATAAGGAATATAAGGACGTAGTTATCGGTGTCGGCGCAAACTACACGGGCTCAAAAATACTTGAGAAAATTTTCTTTGGAACAACATGTTTTCTCATAATGTATCATTATGATTTACCTTATCTTGCATTTTCTATCATTGGTATTCTGAATATGCCTTTAGGATATGTTTCAGCACTTATGTGGTGGTATGTGTGCGATAATTTGGGCTTTTTGAAAAAGAGAATGGAAAGAGTATTATATGGTGCTTATTTCGCTATGATACTTTTTGGTTTAGCCACTATTATATTTGACTTTTCACAGCTTTTCAGTCCGACAAATCCATTGATTACATATCTTAACGGTCTGGCAGACTTGAATGCTAAGGCATATTTTAAAACCTTTGGTACACATTTCTTATACACAGGTTGGGTTGGTGCTCGTAATATTTTCTGGCGTAAAAAATTGTTACCAAAATACGGCAGATATAAGTATGGACTTTACTGTGATGTTATTCCAAAGTGTATAATGGTTATCCTTATCGGTTGGCTTCCTGTTTACAATATTCCAGATGTTTCAACACGTTTCTGGGTTGCAAATCTTATGTTCGCAACATACAATGTGTTTGGATTTGGTAATGTTCTTGAAGAATGTTCAAAAAGAATCAGCCCTAACCTTCAAGAAAGAATTCTTGTTCGTAGCTATCCCGTAAAACTTTCACACATCTTCAATTCTGTTCTTGCAATTGCAATTCCTGCAATTGTTGGTATATTGTATGATGATGGATGGCAGAATATCGGTGTATTTAAATATGTTTATCCAATAACATTCTGCGTTGCAGCAGGTTTCACAATGTTCTTGGCTGGCAGAATTAAAGAGAGAATTCCACAACCACCAATCGAAAAGAAGGTTAATATTAAATTCTGGGATGGTTTGTTTGGTGTTCTTAAAAACAAATATTTATTGATTAACACCATCGTTGGACTTATCGACTCACTTGGTAACGGTATGCTTCCATTCGTAACAATTCTTTATTTCTATACATTCCGTTGGTCTTCTTTCCCTGTTATAGAAAGTATAATAGTTGCCTTAGTTTCTTTTGCGGGAACACCACCTGATTTGTTATCACCATATTTCTTAAAGAGATTCTCATATAAGCAAATTATGATTTTCTACCAGTTAAGCCGTGCAATAGGCAATGCAATTGTTGCTCTTGCAATTTGGTTCTGTGGTGATAATCTTGTTCTTTGCGGAACAATTTGTGTTATTGTGTTAATCTTTATGGAAATGACAAAAACAGTTCCTACAACAGCAGGTCATGATATGGGTGTTCGTATTGCTGACTACCAAATGTATCTCTCAGGTGAGCGTCTTGAAAGCTATGCGGGTATCTTCGGTTGGTTCACAGGACCTATCACATCATTCGTTGGTCTTATCATTCCAATTTTCTTGCTCAGATATGGTTTTAACAGTAACTGGGACGTACTTTATGTTGATGAATCAAGAAGAAACATCATTGTTATCCCGCTTCTTGTTGATGTTATCGGTTTCTTGCTTATGACAATTCCATACTTCTTCTGGGATTATGATAACAGAAAACAGAATCTTGTTATGGAAGTTCTTAAACGCCGTGCAGAAATTACTGAGAAGAAAGCACAAGAAGAAGGCATTTCTGTATCTGGCGGTTATAAAGGTTAATGGAGGTGAGCTTTTATGAGTAAAAAAGAAAAGAAAATCAAGGGTACTGCTTTGCAAGAAGATATTCATCTTGATATTCCTGAAGACGAAATATGGACTTATCAAATTCCTGGTCTTGCAGCACCTCATATCAATAAACCTTATAAGTATTATGGCTTCAAAAAGTTCATCTTTGCAATTGTTATTATAATTGCGGTTTCTCTCTCTATGTATTTTTCAGTTCGTACTGTTTATAACGAGACTTTTGAGTATGAACAGTTAGGAAATGGATACAGGTTTGAAAAATTCAGCAATACTGGTTACATTACTGAACTTGATATCGACTATGTTTCAACAATTAAGTATGATGAAAATAACACCGATACTGCAACAAACTTCACAATCTATAAGGATACAACAAAGAAGATTACAGAAATTAGAGAATACGCACTTAACTGTGACGGTGCTGTTAAAGTAATCAATATCGGTGAAGATGTTGAAAAGATTGATGGTAAATCTTTCTACTCATGTTGGGCACTTCAGCGTATTGAGGTTGATGAGAATAACCCCAATTATTGTGATATTGATGGTGTTCTTTACAATAAAGATAAAACAGAAATCATTTGTGTTCCTTGCGACCGCGACCAGTATCTTCGTGATAAATATGGATATACAGAAGATATAACAGATGAAAAGGATGAAAAGTTTGCACAGTATGAAAAAGATGTTCTTACATATGTTATTCCATCAACAGTTGAAAAGGTAGGAAAACTTTGTTTTAACTATGCAAATTTAACAACTATTTACATCCCTGAAGGCGTAAAAACAATTGAATCTCTTGGATTCTATGAAATCCCAAGACTTAAAAATGTTTATTCTTATGTACCTGAAGTTGAGGTAACAGACACTCATTACACATCTGATGAATCACTTGGAAAAATTTACCTCTCATTACCAGAGGGCCTTGAACATATTGGTTCAGATGCTTTCACAGAATGCAGAGCATTGTCATATGTATATATACCATCAAGTGTGACTTACATTGGGCATCATGCATTTTGGGATACAGTAGTTAAAGATGGCGACAATTTCTATGGTGTATCTGCTATCAATGTGGCATTAGATGAAAAGTCGTTTGAAAAAGTACAAACAGGCGATGAGTGGAGTCCGCGTTATCTTTTCTTAATTTTCACAAAGAGTGTTGACATCAACTATTCAGCCCAAAGACAGCCAATCGCATAAAAATATTCCCACTATGTTCGCATAGTGGGATTTTCCACGAAATAGAAAGGATGATTTTTAATGAAAATCACACCAAAAAGTACTATTAAAGAAGTGCTTGCAACTCCCGTAGGTAACGACCTTATTGAAATGGTTGCTTATCACGCGGGTATTCCTGCAGCGGTTATTCATAATCCACTTGTAGGAAAAATGAAGCTTTCAATGCTTCCAAAGCTTTTAGGCGATAAAATGCCAATGGAAACTATTGAGCACCTTTGTAATCTTTTAAGCTATACACCTGAAATGGTTGTTACTAAAGACGAAGTAGACCCAAGATGGTGGAAAGAATCTGTTATTTATCAGATTTACCCACGTTCATTTATGGACTCAAATGGCGATGGTATCGGCGACTTGCAGGGTATTATTTCAAAACTTGATTATCTTAAAGATTTAGGTGTAGATGTATTGTGGCTCAGCCCAATTTACGACTCTCCTAATGACGATATGGGTTACGATATTCGTGATTATCGTAAGATTATGACAGAGTTCGGTACTATGAAAGACTTCGACCAGATGTTAGACGAAATCCATAAACGCGGTATGAAACTCGTTATGGACCTTGTTGTAAACCATACATCTGATGAGCACGAATGGTTCCAGAAAGCATTAGCAGGGGATGAAAAGTATAAAGATTACTACATCTTCCGTAAAGGTAAGGGCGACGGAATCCCACCAAATAACTGGACATCAGTTTTCTCAGGTAGTGCTTGGAATTACTACCCAGAGCTTGACGAGTGGGCAATGCATATTTTCTCATCAAAGCAGATGGATTTGAACTGGGAAAACCCTGATATGCGTAAAGAAGTTGCCGAAATGGTATGCTGGTGGCTTGAAAAAGGCGTTGACGGTTTCCGTATGGACGTTATCAACCTTATTTCTAAAGTAGAAGGACTTCCTGATGGTAACCCACTTGTTGGCGAGTTTATCGGTTATGGTGGCGAACACTATTTCTGGGGACCACATCTTCACGAATACCTTCACGAGCTTAACGAAAATGCATTCAAGAAATTCCCCGAATCATTCTGCGTTGGTGAAACAGGTGGTATCGGTGTAGAAATGGCAAAATACCTTGTTGATGATTCTCGTGAAGAAATTCGCGAAACATTCTTGTTCGACCAGCTTGAACCACGCGGTAAACAGAGATGGGACGACTATAAGTATGACCTTAAATACTTAAAGGAAATGTTCACAAAATATCAGCTTTCACTTTATGGTTCATCTTGGCCAACACTTGTTATCGAAAATCACGATAACCCAAGAATGACATCAAAGGTTAACCCTGACCCACAATTCAGAAATCCACTTTCAAAACTTATTGGTGCAATGCTTTTAACAGGTCGTGGAACACCATATATCTTCCAAGGCGAAGAGCTTGGTATGATGAACTGTGATTTCAACGATATGAGCGAACTTCGTGACGTTGAGTCAATCAATAAGTATGCCGAAATGCTCGAAAAAGGCAAAACTGAAGCAGAAGCATGGGCAACAATTATGGCAGGTAGCCGTGACCACTCAAGAACTCCAATGTGTTGGGACAATAGTGAAAATGCGGGCTTTACAACAGGCACACCTTGGATTCGTCTTAACGGCGATTATGCAGAGTGTAATGCAACAACACAAATTGCAGACGATAACAGCCCATTCAACTATTACAAAGCACTTATGGCTCTCAGAAAAGAGTATAAATCAACTCTTGTGTATGGTGATTTCAAACCACTTAAAACAAGTGATAAAACATTCTGTCTTTTCAGAGAAAGTGCAGATGCAAAGATTTATATTGAAATGAATCTTACAGAAAACACAATCGACAGACCAAACCCAACAGGTGGTAAATGCCTACTTTCAAACTACGACGAGCCAAAAGAACGCCTTCGCCCATACGAAGTAAATATTTACAAAGTAAAATAAACAAAAACGGTGAGAGTAATCTCACCGTTTTAATTTATCTAAAAACTTTTACAATCTCATATTGACATTTTGATTTACATAATATATAATAAATAAGCTGCGAAAAACAGTATGCTGGTGTGGCGAAATCGGCAGACGCAAGGGACTTAAAATCCCTCGGTAGCAATACCGTACCGGTTCAAGTCCGGTCACCAGCACCAAAAAACCCGAATGCTTATGCATTCGGGTTTTTTATTAACTTTTTATAATTCAATTATTTTTGCATTCAGAAGTTCAGCATCCTGACTATCGTGGCTGATTATAATAAAATCTCTTTTTTTACTTTCTTCTTTAATTATCTCACAAATTGTGGATTTCAATTCTTCATCAAGTCCCTTAAATGGCTCGTCAAGAATAACCAAATCACACTGGAAACATAATGCACGTGCAAGAGCTACTCGTCGTCTCATACCACCACTGAGTGATAGGGGAGAATTGTCTTTCTCATTTTCAAGTCCCATAAGTTTTAGGTAATGGAGTGCTTTTTCTTCACTACAAACTGCGGTTAAGTTTTTAAGCACTGAAATAAAGGGGATTAGTCTGTCTTCCTGAAACATAAAAGATATTGATTTCGCATTCTTTGTTATTTCGCCTTTATCTGCCTTTTCAAGCCCTGCAATCATTCTCATAAGAGTTGTCTTACCAAGCCCCGAAATGCCTTTTATGAGCAAAATACCGTCAAATTCAAAGGTGTTTGTATAAGAATCAAAAACTACCTTGTCCCCATATTTTTTAGTGAGATTATTTATCTGTATTTTCAATGAAATAACCTCCCTTTGCCATTATCTTCTTAAAACATAAATCAAGAATTGCAACAAGCAACTTTTCAAGAATAAGACTTAAAATAATTATAACAACTGTCCACGCGAAAAGGTCAACAGTTTCAATGTATACCTGTGAGTTTCTCAGGTTTATACCAATAGAATTCTGTGGAGTACAAAGCACTTCTGCCGCAATTCCTGCTTTCCAACCAAGACCTACCGCAGTTTTACAAGCCGAAACAAATGCAGGTACAGCCGATGGCAAGAAAATAAGTTTCAGTTTTTTTGGAAGCCCGAAATTATACGCATTCGCCATTTCAATAAGTGACTTATCAGTATTTATAATTGAACTTGTAACATTAGCCCAAACAACAGGCATAACCATAAGCATTGTAATAAATATAGGCACACTTACCTTGTCAAGCCAGATAAGTGCAAGAATAATAAAAGACACAACAGGAGTAGTCTTAACCGCAGTTAAAAATGGCTTGAAAAGTGTATTTAATGTGCTTGAAAATGCGGTGATAATACCGAAAATGCTACCGATTATAACGCCGATTATATAACCTAATGAAATTCCCTTAAATGAGTTGAAAATTGTAAGCCAGAATTCACCACTTGGCAAAAACTCTAACAATCTTTTTGCAACATCTAAAGGGGAGGCGATTAAAATATCAAGCCCAACAATGTTATATACAATGAGCCAAAGCCCTAACCAAAAAGCAATGGTCAGGGCTATTTTTATAATCTTTTTAATTGTTACCTTATGCTCCGAAATAGAAATCATCACTTGGCAACTTTCCTCCAATAGATTTTGGGTTGGCCTCAAAGAAAATCTGAAGATTTGCAGAAACTGATGCTTTCATATCTGCGCCGTCAATGTATGCAATATTGCAATTTGGAATTGCTTTCTTAGCAACAGGTGCCTTTGGAATAATACCGTATTGTTCACAAAGTACAGATGTTGTTTCAATATCATTGTTTGCAGCATTGATTGATGCCTCATATTCTTTCAAGAACATCTTAACTGCTTCAGGATTTTTCTCTACAAAGTCCTTCTTAGCAATAACAACACCTTGAATAAGTGTTTTACCACTGATTTTTTCAAATTCTGCTGTAAGATTAAGTGCAATTCTCAAATCTGCATTTTTTGTGAGTGCAGCAGTAACTTTTGGTTCAGGTAGCATTGAAATTGTTGCTTTGCCACTTGCCGCAAGTGTTGCTAATTCGTCGTGAGATGTAACATATTCAACTGTTACTTTGTCTGCAATACCACTCTTATCAAGAAGATAATTAAGAATATATTCAGGAGTTGAGCCCTGACCTGTTGCATAAAGTTTTTTGCCTGCAAGGTCAGAAAGTGAGTTTATAGTATTTCCGTTTTCAAGAATGTAAAGTACACCTTTTGTGTTTACTAAAAGCACCTGAATATTGCCTTGGAGCTTATTGTAAAGTGTAGCTGCAAGGTTAATAGGACAAGCCGCAATATCATAAGAATTATTAGTCATACCTGAAACAATTTCAGTAGGGTCACTAACAACTGAGAATGTGTAATCATTCTTTGTGAGTTTGTCGTCCTGACTCTTCATAAGGTTCACCATACCCATACCGGTAGGACCTGCAAGACCCGCAACTCTCATACTAACGCTCTGATAAGGAGCTTTTGTTGTTGTTTCGTCTTCATTGTTTGTTGTACTGCAAGCTGCAAAAGCAAATACAATTGCGAATACAAGAAGTAATGAAATCACTTTTTTCATTTTAATCATCCTTTTACATATATTTTTTTACCGTCACGGCAGATTTTTCCTTGGTTTTCAAGAGCTTCAATGACTCTGTAAAGACTTGCACGACTAATGTGCAATACGCGAGAAAGTTCTGTCATTGAAACGGATATTTCACATTTGCCATTGTTCATATCAGCATTTTTCTGCAAATATAGCATAAGTTTTTCTTCTGCAGAGGGTTTTGTGTATCCCTCAATTTTACCGTTCAAAAACCCAATTCTTTCAGAAAGATAACTGATGTAATTAAATGAAATTGAATTATCGCTTTTAATAAGCTCGTCAACCCCACTTTTTTCAATAATTACAACCTTAAGGGGAGTTAAAGCGGTAACAGTATTTTCAAATTCATAACTCTGATTATAAAGAAAAGCGGCACCAAAAATTTCGCCGTCTTTAAGGTGTGAAATAACAGTTTCACCCTTGCTTACTCTTGCTTCACCCTTAATGATAATGCAAATAACAGGGGAGTAGTTCTCTTTTGAGAAAACTACGTCATTTTTTGAGTATGAAACGGATTTGCCGTATGTATTTAATACACTCGTTAAAATTTTTTCATCCGCATCTTTAAAAATTCTAGTTTGTTTAAGAAAATTCAAAGCAGAACTCAGTGTTGATTTAGTCATTCTTACCGCCTTTTTGTCTTATATAATACATTTTTGTACAAATATAATAACACATGGTAATTTTTATGTCAATGTCTATGTTTTGTCTTTTTATACGATTTTTTATTGTAAATTTTCCTATATTATGGTAAACTAAACCTATATATACAAGGGGCGGAGGTCTTTTTATGAAATATATTATTAGCAGAGCAAATTTCAGACAATTTGATATTTCTGAAATAGGTAAATTACCACCACGTGCATACTTTATTCCGTATGCCACAAAAAAAGCACTTTCAGAGCAGACTGTACTTACCGAGCGTTATAACAGTACTATGGTGCGCGTGCTTAACGGCGAGTGGGATTTCAAATATTATGAAAAAGATATGCTTATTCCAAAAGAGTTCTATACTGACCGTGTTCAGTTTGATAAGGTAATTGTGCCTAGCACTTGGCAGAGAATCGGCTATCGCGAACCATGCTACCTTAACACTCGTTATGAATTTGACCCTAAACTTTACCCTGAAATGCCACAGGATGTGCCAATGGGTATTTATAGAAAATTTATTGATATAAAAGACCTTAATAAAACTTACATTATTACATTTATGGGTGTAATCTCATCACTTGACTTGTATGTAAACGGTGAATTTGTAGGTTATAGCGAAGGCGCTCATAACTCTGCCGAATTTGATATTACAAAATACCTCGTAAAAGGCGAAAATGAAATTGTTGCATCAGTTTCAAAATGGTCAACAGGAACATATCTTGAATGTCAAGATATGTTTCGTGAAAACGGTATTTTCCGTGATATTCTCCTTTATGAATATGAAAACACTTATCTTTATGATTTCGGTGTTGAAACTGTAAAGAATGGCGATAAATACGATTTGTTAGTTGCTTTTGATGTTAAAGGCGATTTGAATGGTGCATCAATTACTGCAGAACTTTTTGATGGCAAAAAATCTCTTGCAAAAGAAATTACAGATGCCCGCGCAAAATCAAAAATCACATTCCCGAATCTCAATGTTATCGAGTGGAATGCAGAAGAGCCGTATACTTATGAACTTTTAATCACTTTTGTGGATGGTAATGGCAAAAAGACTTATGTAAAGAATATTGTTGGTTTTAAAACTGTTGAAATCAGAGGTAATGTGTTCTATTTCAACGGTATGCCAATTAAATTCAAAGGTGTAAACCACCACGATACAAATATGTATAATGGTTATGTGCTTACAGGCGAAGAAATCAAGGCAGAACTTGAACTTATGAAGAAGTTTAATGTGAATTCAATTCGTACTTCTCACTATCCGCCTGACCCAACACTTCTCACACTTGCCGATTTAATGGGCTTCTATATTATCGACGAAGCCGATATTGAAACACATGGCGCAGGCGATATTACCGTGCCTTATGATAATTGTCTTATCAGTGACGACCCTAAATGGGCAGACAGATATGTTGACAGAGTTGCACGTATGTATTGTCGTGACCGTAATCATCCAAGTATTACAATGTGGTCGTTAGGTAACGAGGCATGGGGCTATTATTGTCAGGATAAGTGCTATGATTATCTTAAATCACAAGGTACAAAAATTCCTGTGCATTACGAAAGCGTTGTTCATACAAAGCGTTTTGCTTATGATGTTATTTCAGAAATGTATCCAAGCCACGAAAATGTAGCAAAATATGGCTCTCAAACTCATAAAGATAAACGCTATCACGAAAAACCATACTTTATGTGCGAATATGTTCACGCTATGGGTGTAGGTCCTGGTGCAGTTGAAGAGTATTGGGAAAGCATCTATGCCCACGATAACCTAATGGGTGGTTGTGTATGGGAATGGGCAGACCATGCGGTTTACCACAACTGTAATGATAAATATAAATTCCAATACACTTACGGTGGCGACCACGGCGAAGAGAAGCACGATAGCAACTTCTGTGTTGACGGTATGCTTTACCCAGACAAAACTCCACATACAGGGGCATATGTCATCAAAGCAGTTTATAGACCTGTAAGAAGTAAACAGGTAAGCGGTAAAGTATTTGAATTTACAAATACAAATCGCTTTAAAAATACAAAATACTTGACTGTGGTATGGACTCAGTTTGTAAACGGCGTAGAAGTTAAGAGTGGAAAACTCAATCTTGATATTGACCCAATGCAGACAAAATCTTATGAAATTGATTATAATAAGTTTGAATCAATTGAAGATTGTCATATCAATATTGCATATTTTGATGGTGACCACAGAGTAGCCCTTGAACAAAAAACAATTAATGATAGAGCAAGATTTTCACCATATTCAGTTGGCGCAGGTAATGTCTCAACAAGTGTTAAAGATAACGCTCTTACTGTTGAATTCCAGAATGGTAAAGTTGTGTTTGATATGAAAACAGGCGAGATGACCAACTATATTAAGAATGGTTATGAATATCTCAATATTAATCCTGCCGACGAAAAACGCGGATTTGTGCCTAATCTTGTAAGAGCATCACTTGATAATGACTCTTATGGTCAAAAGGGCGGATGGGAGAAAATTAAACTCCATAATGCAACAACCGTATGTAAATCATTCGATTATGCCGATAAATCTGTATGCGCAAAAATCGGTGCATCTTATGTGATTAAAACTGGATTTAAGACTCATTTCCGTGCAAATCTTGTTTATACAGTTTATGCCGACGGTCTTGTAAATGTTGAGTGCGGACTCAACAAGGGTATGTTTGGTTGTGACGAATTACAGCGTTTTGGTGTAACTGTTGAGTTGCCATCATCATTCAAGAATATTGAATTCTATGGTAGGGGCTCAGATGAGAAAATGGAAAATATCTGTGACCTTAAAGACCATGCATATATCGGTATATGGAAAACAACTGTTGATGCAATGCATGAGCCATACGTTATGCCACAAGATAACGGCAATTGTGGCGGTGTAAAATACCTTAAACTCTCTGACGAGTGCGGTAATACATTTGCAGTTTACGGCGAGCCAAAATTCAGTTTCTCTGCTCATAATTATACACAAAAAGCACTCGATAAAGCAAAGCATCAGGAAGAGTTAGAATATGCAGATACAACATTTCTTTGTGTTGATGGTTTTATGCGTGGCACAGGTACAAACACTTGCGGACCTGACACACTTGAAAAATATAAAGTAAAAGCAGATAACCCAATCGCATTCAGATTTGCATTTAAGGGAGAATAATTATGTTAGAATATAAATGGTTTGACGGTGGCGTCATTGACGACTCATTCCGTAACTTACGAATTGAAATTTTCGTAAAAGAACAAGGTGTGCCAGAAGAAAACGAGTTTGACTCATTTGATTTAGAAGTACCACACCTAGTAATCTTTTCAGACGGTGAAGCAGTAGCCACAGGCAGAAATATTCCTTATGGAGAAAACACTGTTAAAATAGGCAGAATTGCCGTTAAGAAAGATAAAAGGGGAATGGGACTTGGCGAAAAAATTGTTCTTGAACTCTTGCGAAAAGCAAAAGAAGACGGCGCAAAAACGGTCCGTGTAGGCGCTCAAACTCACGCGGTGGGCTTCTACGAAAAATGTGGATTTGAACTTTTAGGTACTCCCGAATACCTTGAAGAAAATATTCCGCATTATGATATGATTTTGAATTTTTAATAGTTAAATAATTGAGGCAGAGAATTTTATCTCTGCCTTATTATATAAAAAGCCGACTCGGAATCCCGAATCGGCTTTAATAATTTATTCAATTATTTATTTTTCTTAGCAGCTTTTTTAGCAGCTTTTTCAGCTTTAAGTTTAGCAGTCATATCGTCTTTTTCTTTCTGCTTTCTTAATGCTTCTTCTTTGTCACCAGCGATTTTTGCTTCATAACGAACTTTAGCGTCGTCATAAAGAGCCATAATATCATCAAGGTGAGTATAGTTTTCTTTTTGAGTCATAAGCTTCTTAGCATCAATGTATGGCTTTGCAGCACGATTGAAACGAGCATGTTTTTCCATTTCTTCTTTTATGTCTGCCTGAACAACTTTCTTATCGTATTCAACCTTCTTGATTTCTGCTTTAAGTGATGCTACAAGAGTGTTATTCTTTTCTTCTTTTGCATCTTTAAGCTTTAAGTAGAGGTCTTTAAGAATAATGTTGCATTCGTCTTCTTTGTTGAAACACTTATCAAGAATTTCAAAATCTGGCTGTACAAAACTTTCCATAGTTGGGAAGTGCTTTTTAATTGCCTTGCATGAATCTTTCTTCTTCTGAGCTAATTCAATAAGGAAATTGCGGATTTCTTTTTCTTCTGCATTAGTTTTTGGCATTGCCTTTGCTGCTGCAAGTTCTGCCATGATTTCGTTAATATCAGCATTGAAAAGACCTTCAAGTCCGCCATCAAGAACAGGTTTGTATGCGTTGATTTGTGTTTCAAATAATGGTGATGAGAACTTATCAAGCTCTGCACAAACGATTTTAGAAATAGTAATTTCTTCGTTGAATGTAAGTGCATCTCTATATGCTTTCTTAGCTGCTTTTCGTTCAGCTTTATCTTTGATTGCCTTGTAATCGTTTTTAGAAACAACTTTTTCTTCAGCATCAACATAATCTTTTGTATCGTTAATGATTTCAACTGCTTCAACAAGTCGTTGGTCATCAATAATACCATTGCCAAAATCTTCAAATACAGCTCTGATTTTAAGAATACGAACAATACTCTTCTGTTGAACTTCTTTAAGGTCATAGAAGAAATATGGAACCATATTACAGAAAGCACCAAATGCAGCCATAAGAACAAGTGTTCCAATGATTTTTTCAAGAAGTCCTGGCTCACCAGTTGTTATATCAAGAATATCATAAGGACTTTCATAACCATTTGTTTCTGTGATGCCGTATGATTCATAAACAATAGGAAGAACAAGAGATGTAGCAAGTGTTACCATGTTACCGATTGTCTGAACTGTTGAGAACATACCGTCAATACGTTCACCAGTTTTGTACTGATGATAGTCTCTGATATCTGCCTGAATAGCAGGAGTTGTAATCTGTTCAAAAGCACCAAAGAGCCAGTTAAAGTAAACACAAAGAGCAATCCAATAAATGTTTGTCTTGTTAAGACCGATAGCAAGAATACAAACAATATTCATAAAGTTAACGCCAAGAAGAACCTTTTTCTTACCCCATTTACGGATGCAGAATGGTGCAAGAATCATACCCCACATTGAAGCGTTACCAACGATAGTGTTGATAATACCCATTGTAGTACCATTACAAGCATGACCATAAGTGTAAACCCATGACATAATCTGGCTGTATGCACCTTCAAGGAAACCAAGCCAACCTGCAAGAGCAATAATCCAGAAATATTTGTTCTTTGCAACAGCTTTGAAAGCATCAACAAAACGTACCTGAGCAACTCTTGTCTTTGCCTGAACAATCTTTTCTATTGTGTTTACATAAACAACACAAGAAAGTGCAAAACCAACAATAACAAATACTGGGTAACCAATTCGGTAAACTCTGATATCATACATATCGTTGTTTGTAAAGTTCTGAGCAATAATAGGAAGAACGATGTTTGCAATAGATGGAGCTAATGAGTAAACAACGCTCTTGATTGAAAGAACATCAGTTCTTTCTTGTGTGTTAGGTGAAAGAACGTGAATAAGGTTAGTGTAGGAGTCATAGAAGAAACTGAAGAAGAACTGTAAGAAGAAGTTCATCACCAAAACAACAATACATTTTACTACATAACCCATAAGTACAGGATTGCCTAATTCATCCTGATATGCAATCTGTGGGAACCATGTGTTGAGTTGTTCATACGGGAACCACACAAACGCCAAAGCAACAAGAGCAGTAGGGATACCCATTGAAATAAGATAAGGTCTGTATTTACCTGCCTTATTTCTACTGTTATCAATCATATTTGCTCTGATAGCAGTAAGCGGAATACTAGCAATAGTAGCAATTATGTAAAGAATATACATATGTGTTGGGGCAATACCAATAGCATCACCAATAACCATGTTGTTGGTGTTCAAAGCAAGCTGATTACCCATGTAAATCAAGAAATATGCACCAATACCGCCACCGGCATAAGATGTTATTTCTTTGAAGGTCATATAACGACCTGGCATTGGAATTTTCCAATACAAGCGAAAGTCAGAAATTTTTGACTTAACTGTTTGAGATAAACTCATTTTACGCACTCCTTATATAATAGTATATAACTCACATATTTTAGCATATTTTAACTTACTCTTCAATCGAAAAACTGATTTTTAACGAGAAATGAACAGAAAAATACGATTTTCGTTAATTTTTACTAAATTGGGCAATTCATAACTGTGCAACTTGCCAAACGATGAAAAAAGCACAAATATGCAAAAAAACACTAGTATTTTATTAAATTTTCTATTGACAAATAAGGATTTAAGAGTGATAATAAAAAGGTAATAAACCTATTCGGTAGGTAAGGCTACCACAGGGATACGGATTACTGCCGCGAAATGGTGGAGACACTATTAGCAGGTTAGCAAGTCATATCGAAAAACAAGGTATGATTTAATGTAATTTCATCGCCCTGCGAAGCTAAAGCTTGAACGAATTGTGTAGTATTGTTGACTGCATATTTGCGTTTGAGCAAATATGCTTTTTTATTTTACACATATTATGTTAAAGGAGTGAAAATTGTGGACACATACCGAAGTACAAACTCGAAACCTCCGAGTATTTATGCGGAAGTGCTCCGCAATTTGTAATTACTCGCCGAGTTTCACAAATAATACCCTGAAGTAAGGAGTTGTGAAAAATGGAAACCTTTGAACTTTTAACTGAACTCTTGCGCGGTAAAAAGTGGCAAGAACTTAAAGATATTCTTACAGAAATGAATGAACAGGATATCGCGGAACTTTTCATGGAACTTGAAGAACGCGACCTTACACTCATTTACCGACTTTTACCTAAAGAATTAGCGGCTGAAGTTTTCGTTAATATGGAGCCAGAATATCAAGAATTGCTTATTCGTGCATTCAGCGATACTGAGCTTCGTGAAGTCCTTGACGAACTTTATGTCGATGACGCCGTTGACCTTATTGAAGAAATGCCCGCAACACTAGTTAAGCGTATTCTTCGTCATACTGACCCTGATACAAGAAAATCCATCAACGAAATTCTTCGTTATCCTGAAGATTCCGCGGGTAGTCTTATGACTATTGAGTATGTTGACCTCAAACGCTCGATGACTGTTGCTGACGCATTTACAAGAATCCGCAGAACAGGTGTTGATAAAGAAACAATCTATACTTGTTATGTAACTGATAGTAAACGTAAACTTAAAGGTTATGTAACTGTTAAGGATTTACTTTTAGCAGATGAAAATGCAACAATCCGTGAAATTATGGAAGATAATGTTATCTCTGTAAATACTCACGAAGATAAAGAAGTTGTTGCAGACCTTTTCCAGAAATATGACCTTGTTGTTCTTCCAGTAGTTGACCGCGAAAATCGTCTTGTTGGTATTATCACAGTCGACGATGCTATCGACGTTTTGCAGGAAGAAATTACAGAAGATATGGAATTGATGGCTGGTATTACACCTACCGATAAGCCGTATCTTAAAATGGGTGTTTTTGAGAATTTCAAAAAACGAATTCCGTGGCTTATGCTTTTGATGGTGTCTGCTACGTTTACAGAGCGAATTATTACTCACTTTGAAGGTGCATTAACTGCTTGCGTAGCTCTTACCGCATTTATTCCAATGCTTACAGGTACTTGTGGTAACTGTGGTAATCAGTCATCGTCAACAATCATTCGTGGACTTTCTCTTGGTGAAATTGAATTCAGAGACACATTGAAAGTTGTGCTTAAAGAGTTTTTAATCGCTCTTGTCTGCGGTATTGCACTTGCAATCGTAAACTTTGTAAAACTTATGATTTTTGATGATATCGGTTGGAAAGTAGCATTAGTTGTTAGTATTACAATGGTTTCGGCAGTAGTATTCGCTAAAGTAGTCGGCTCAATTCTTCCTGTTATCGCAAAGAAAATTGGATTTGACCCTGCGGTAATGTCAAGCCCATTTATTTCAACAATCGTTGACGCAGTAACACTCATTATTTACTTCTCAATTGCCGCATCAGTATTGAATTTATAATAAAAAGCAGGGCTTAGACCCTGCTTTTCTATTTATTTCCACTACACCTTAATTGACTTTTATCGACAAATAATGTATCATATTTATATACTAAATTTATGGGTGATTGATATGAGAAAAACATCTAAATTTATGGCAATTTTATCTGCCTTTATAATACTTGTTTCAATGTTTGTAATCCCTTCTAATGCAGCAAGTGTAAAGTATTATGCTACAAGTGTAAGTGGTCAAAAAGGCGATACGGTTACTATTAGCGTAAAAGTAACTAATTCAAGTAAAGTTAAATTGTCTGGTGTATTGGTTTCACTTGTATATAATTCAAGTGAACTTCAATATATTAGTTGTAGTAGTGGTTCACTAATAATGTTGGGTGAGCCAACAGTGAACAATTCAGCCGTAAAATTCGCAGGTTTATTGAATCATAAACAGTCTGTAAATGGGGGAACAATATTTACTGCAAAATTCAAAATATTAAAAGATTCAGGAACCTCAACGCTTAAAGTAACAGCAGGTACAGGTGGGGATAATATAGATTATTCTGGTAATCCTGTTACTGCTACGACATCTAACGGTACTGTAACAATTGTAAAAAATATTACAGGCATTTCACTTAATAAAACAAGCGTAACTCTTAAAAAAGGCGAAACATCAAATCTTGTTGCAACAGTGACTCCTAGTGATGCAACAAATAAAACAGTTACTTACACATCAAGTGATAAATATGTTGCAAAAGTTTCAAGTAACGGTACAATTACTGCAGTAGGTGGCGGTACAGCTACAATTACCGCAAAAGCGGGTACAAAAACCGCAACTTGTAAAGTAACAGTAAATGTAGCACAAACAGGTATTACACTTTCAGGTAATTCCTCAAAAACTGTGGCACAGGGCTCAACATTAAAACTTAAGGTTGCAAAAGTGCCCGCAGATGCTACTGATAATTTTGCTACAACATGGACTTCTGCCGATAAGAATATCGCAACAGTTTCTTCAAACGGTACTGTAACAGGTGTAGCACTTGGTACAACTACAATTACCGCAACACAGAATGGTTGGACGGTTACATATAAAATAACAGTTACAGAAAAGGCAACTGAAAGTTCCACTGAAGAATCATCAACAGAGGAAAGTACAACAGAGTCAACAACTGAAAGTACAACCGAATCTACAACAGAATCAACAACTTTGCCTACAACTACTGAGCCCGTAACCAAGCCAAATAATAAAGTTAATTTCTTCCAGAGTATATGGGCAGAAATCAATGACGAAAATAATAAGGTAACAAAACTTTACCATTATGCAGTTATGGTTATGGTGGCGGTTATTGTGGGTGCTATCGCATCAACAGTAACATATCTTGTAACATCGGGCTATTATAAAGGTAAACTTAAGAGAAAAGATAATGAATCACAAGAATAACAGAGGTATATTATGTTAAATATAGGATGTCATTTGTCGTCATCAAAGGGATTTTATAATATGGGTATGGAATCTCTTTCAATCGACGCCAACACATTTCAATTCTTTACACGAAATCCAAGAGGGGGCAGTGCAAAAGAAATTGACCCTCAAGATGCACAAAAACTTAATGATTTAATGGCAGAAAAGGGCTTTGCAAAAATTCTTGCCCATGCGCCATATACTCTTAATGCTTGTGCAGAAAAAGAGTATGTCCGCGAATTCGCATACAATACAATGCTTGACGACTTAAAACGTATGGAGTTTGTGCCGAATAATATGTATAACTTTCATCCGGGTAGCCATGTAGGTCAGGGTACAGAAAAAGGTATTGAGTTGATTTCAGAACTTCTCAATTCAATTATGTGGAAAGACCAGACCACAACCGTATTGCTTGAAACAATGGCAGGCAAGGGTAGTGAAGTGGGCGGAAAATTTGAAGAATTACGCGAAATTATTGATAGAGTAGAGTTAAAAGATAAAATGGGTGTGTGCCTTGATACTTGCCATGTGCATGACGCAGGTTATGATATTGTGAATGACCTTGACGGCGTGCTTACACAGTTTGATAAGATTATTGGTCTTGATAGATTAAAGGCGATTCATATTAATGATAGTAAAAACCCATTTGCAAGTCATAAAGACAGACACGAAAAAATAGGTGAGGGCTCAATCGGTACAGAAGCATTTGAAAGAATAATCAATCATTCTGCACTCCGAGATTTACCATTTTTCCTTGAAACTCCAAACGAACTCGATGGCTATGCCCACGAAATTGCATTGTTAAAATCCTTATATAAATAATAAGTTTATAAAGGTTTGCTTTTTACTTAAAAACAACTCTATTCCATTGAGGAATAAGGGTTGTTTTTTTATTTCTATACAAGTAACAAAATGTTGTTGAAAAACGATAACTATATTGACAAACAATAAATAAGTTAATAGAATTTAAATATAAAATAGTTATTATTAGGAGGGTAATAAGTATGCAAAATAATTTTATTTCTTTTTTGATTAAGTTATTTGTGGCTATTAAGAGTTTATTTGGTATTATAATGTGCCTTTGTTGGTATCCATTTAGCATATCTTTGACAACCGTGGGTATTGTTGATGTAATTCCAACTACAATGCAAAATATAGAACTGTATGTGCAGTTATTTTTTTATTGGAGTGTTTCTATCCCTTGTTTTATTTTTTTAAATTATGTATGGAAATTATCAAATATTATTAAAAAGGATGAAGTATTCAAGGATAGTACGATAAAGATAATGAATAGAGGTATAAGGATTTTATTTGTTGATTTGATATTTTTTGTTATAGGTAATTTAGTTTTTATGTTTCTTGGATGGAATGATTTTGCTATTTTCTATTTTATTCTTGCTGCAATTGGTTTTGCAGTAATTTGTTTGCTTGAAGTTATTTCACGCATTATATCAAAAGCAATTTGTTTGAAGGAAAATGTACCATTTAATACAGATTGAAAAATGTTCTTATTCTTTATATTATAAAAAGAGGGTATAAAACCAAGGTGATTAACATGGTAATGTGTGATTGAATTATTAAATTTTATTAAATAAAAAGTAAAGAGGAGGATTATTATGAAAAAGAAGTTGGTAGCAATATTACTTTCGATATCAATTGCATTTACTTTTTCAATTACCGTATTTGGCTTTTCTATAGAAGAAAGTATTAAAACAGATATTGTAGGAACTACAGAAGTAACAATGACAGAAACCGAAATATCAAATAGCATAGAATTAATTGAAGATGATTTGCTAAGTAATGGAACAGATGTTGTAACAGAACTTAAAAATCAAATTTCTCGTTATGAAAAAATGTTAGAAGATGCAGAACCAGAAGAATATAATCAAATTGAACATCTTATTATTACAACAGAAGAGCTTATATCTGACTATAAAGCGTATCAAAGTAGCGGTGCTATGAGAGGGAGTTTTCATTTGATTTACTCACCAGCTGTAGCAACGGTTATTGCATATTTTAATGCTAAGGACTACGATTTGTCGGCTGAACTTTTAACACACGCAAAGGAAAATGACGATTTGGATTCAATATATACTCCTATTTTGCAAGATGATGTTTTATCATCATCTGTTTTCAATTCGATTAAAAATGGAACGATATATGAGGGTACAAAGTCTTTTCCAAATTCAGGTACAACGAATGATGAGGATTTATATTATGCAATTCACTCTTTTCATTATAGTAAATCTAAAAGTGGAAACGTGATAGTAATACAAGACCGATATGATTTTAAAAATAGTGGTTATACAAGTATTGGTAGTACTGCTATTAGTGTAATGTACGCAGCTCAGGAGGCAGGAGTGCTTGTACCATATTATTCTGTAATTACACAAGATTTTGTTGGAGTTTGTGTACATCAAAGTGAAACCCTTGCATTTTCTTCAACAGAAAAATACTTCGAGAAAAAAGTAACATTAGGAAAGGATGAACATAAAGAATTTAATATTACTTTTAGTGCTGAGGGCTCAAAAGTTTTTCAAACTTTTGGAAATAAAGACACATATTTATATTTGTATGATTCAAAGGGCAATTTATTAGCAAGTAATGATGATAGCGGATATGAACATAATGCTTTTATAAAGTATTATTGTTATGCAAATACTCAATATGTTTTGAAAGTGGAGTTTTTGTTTTTTAGTGAATCTGGAGAACTTAAACTCGCAATTACGCCATCGTTTGGTGCTCTAAAAAGTGATAGTACAAATTTGAACACATATGAAGATATTTTCAATACAACTTCTTCAAATTATACATTCCATACTTTTTCTCAATCCGGTTATGTTAGATTATTTACGTATACACCTAGTCAAACAGGATATTATACCGTTGAAACAGAAGGCGACATTGACACATATATTTATCTAATTGACCCACGCTCTACATATTATGTGGTTAATGGTGAAGGATATGATGATGATTCAGGTGAGATTTTCAATGCTTCAATTTATAGAGAACTAGCGGATAATATTCCGTATTTGATTATATACTCGCGATATGTTCTTACAGGAGAAGATTCAAATTTCTCCTTGCGAATTTATGCAGACTAATTTTTAATTTTAGCAATAATAAAGGTTATTTTAGGATTATTTAATTTGTGTTGGTAGATTTTGAAAAAACAGTAACAAAAGCACCCCTTATTTTTCTAAATGAGGGGTGCTTCATCTCTTTATTATCTTATTTCTCAAATCCAAAACTATCAATAATTTTTGTGATTTCGTGTTCAGCAACCTCGAAAAGACGCTGACCTAAATTAGTGTAGTAAGCATCTTCTTTTTCACCACAAAGCATTGCGAAAGAAATACCAATATTCTTTGAAATCTCAACCGCTTTTCTTACCGCAAGGTAATAGAAACTGTATTCTGCAGCATCGTCAAGACGGTCATAAAATTCTGCGGATTTTTTACTGATTGTATCATACATAGCGTTTGTAGCAGTGTTAGATAATACTGTAGCAGTTAAATGATGATTTATGCAATACTCTGCAGTAAAAATAAGTAAAACTTTAATCTGATACATATCGTCATCATCACGTTTGATTTCGCCTACTTCTGCTTCAAGGTCAGAAAGAAGTGTTGGCTCATCAATAAAAATCTCGGCAAGGTGTTTACCTAACTGTTTTGCTTTAAGAGTATTACCATTTGTACGGTGTTTCTGCATTTCTGCAATAACTGAAACTTCGTCATTAGAAACAGTTTGTTCTTCATCGTTAAAAATTTTAATATCGCTATCGTCAAAGAGCATTATAAAAACCTCCTTACCTTATTATATGCAGATTTTATTCAGCATTTTGTTGAGCTAACTTTTTCTGTAATCTTTTTTGTTTTGATTTGTATGTGAGAAGTGCGCGAAGACAATCATCAGGAGTGATGTAATCACCTAAAGATACTTTGTATTCGTTGTAAAGACCGTGGAAATCACTACCACCAGTCATTAAGAGCTTGTTCTTTGTAGCAAACTTCTTGAGTTCTGCTTGTTCTTCTTCTGTTGCACTTGGGTGGAATACTTCAATACCGTCAATTCCATATTCAATGTAATCTGCTAAAATATCAACACAACCGCTCTTAACAGGGTGGGCGAGAATAGCAATACCGCCTGCGGTATGAATTGCCTCAATTACATCTTTAACATTTTCATATTTAGGAACAACAAGAATGCTCTTTTCACTTTCTTTAGTGAATAATTCTTTGTAAAGGTCGCCGTTGAATGAGTCTGCATAACCACATTCAATAAGTGCCTGCATAATGTGTTTTTTGTAAAGGTTAGTTGAGCCGGTTGCACACTTTGTAATAAATTCAGGAGCAATAGGGAAACGCTTTGCAGTCTGAAGCATCATAAAATGCCCCACTTTTTTACGAGCAAGTGAGTTTCTCTTGCAAAGTCCTTCAAGAATATCAGGTGAATCAGGCAAATAGCAAAGAATATGAACATTTTTCTCATTCTTTTCATCAGTTGCAGAAAGTTCAACACCGGGAATAACTTGAACTCCGTGACGTGCACCAATTATTTTTCCTCTAACTGTACCTGCAAGACAATCGTGGTCTGTAATTGCAATAGTTTCAAGACCTTTTCTCTTTGCAAGATTAATAATATCTTCAATGCCTAAAGTGCCGTCTGATAACCTTGTGTGGCAATGTAAATCTCCGCTCAAAATGAATACCTCCAAAAAATGTGCTAAAAAAGGTAAAAATCCCCTCAATATATAACATCATTATATACTTTTTTTATCAAAAAATCAAGAAGAAAAGTTCATTTTGTTAAAAAACAACTAAATCAACCTATTTTTTGTAGGATTAGTAAAAAGCAGAGAAGAAAATTCGTATATATGACTAAAAGAAAAAGCCGTCAAAAGACGGCTTTAAAAGTTGTTATTTAAGATACTTACCATATTTAATCTGATTTACAATAAATCCGATAAGTAAAAGTAAAAGAATAGGAATTAAGAATATAATAATGAAAAGAATTGCAATAATTACAATTGGTAAACCCTTTTTACTTTCTTTTACTGTATCAGGTTTTGCTGGCTTTTCAGGTTGAGGGCCAACCTCGTCACCTTCATAAACAGGCATAATTGGCATAATCGCGTCGTATGACGGAATACCATCATTATAAAGAAGTGGCTCAATAATTCCACGAACTGTGTCCGAAACTCTTACAAGCTTTTTAAGTGGAATATGTAATACCTTGATTATTGAATCAATAATGTTAATAAGACCAATTGCAATTTTGTACTCGTTGTCTTCTGGTGTGTAAAGATTTTTGCCACCGAAAAGATTAAGAACAATATCAACAATAAAATCTACAACGCTCTTGTCTTTAATATCTGCATAATCCTCTTTTTTAAGACCTGTTTCTGCACGAGTCCAGTTACCAACAGTACCAATTTTAAGAGAGTTCAAGAATTTGAAAATTGGTTTAAGAATCCAACCAATCTTATATGAAACTTTTTTCTTGATACTAATAGCAGTTGCCATATCTGCAAACTTGTCAATATCTTCGCCCCCGGCTTTAATCATATCTCTGATTGTACCGATAAAGTGGTCTGCAAGATATGTCTGTAAATCCTTGCCGTGTGTATCAAACTTTACTGGTTCTGTAACAAGGTCAGTTGTAGTGCTTACAACATTGTTTTCTACATCAAATACAACTGTTCTTATTGTGCTAGGATATCCAACTGTAGATGCAGTTGAAATGTCATAGAAATAATTACCTTTAGGACTTACGTGTTTGTCAATATCGTGAACGTGAGTGTGACCTGTAAGCATAAACTGAACGCCTAAATCTGCAAGCTGTTCACGACGAATGTCATAGTCGCCCATCATATCGCCACGACCAATGATTTCATACATAGGGGATGGGGCAATAAGAGGATGATGTGTCATAGCAACAATAAATTGACCATTTGCCTTTGCATCTTCTGCCTGTGTTTTAATCCATTCAAAGCATTCGTCAGAAAAACCACTCTTGCCGTTTCTGTTAGTGTCATCATTAAGAGCGAAAAGACGGTAGCCATCAGCTAACTGAATAATGTATGACATGCTTTCTCTATGCACTGCAATTGCCTCGTCAGGACCAAACTCTTTATACATATCAAAAAGGTCTTCACGCTTTGCAGCAGGAATAGTCACTCTTTCGTTACCTACGTATTTGTGGTGAGTACCTTCCCATTGATAGTCGTGAGTAGCAGTAAGCACATAAACTCTTTTGCCTTTTTCTTTAAGACCACGAAGCATCTCAATAAATTCATGGTGAGAGTCAAAGTCACCGTTGCTTGTTGTGTCACCTGAAAGAAGAACAATGTCAGTTCTCTTATCATTTGCAATCTGTGTGAATGCCGCCTCAAGCATTTCACGGGATTCTGCTAATAATACGCCACTTTTGTTGTTAGCAATATTGTACGCCTCACCAGATGTGCCAAGCTTTTTTGAATAGTAATGTGTATCGGTAATAACCGTTACGGTAAGCGGAGCTTTCATAAAATACCTCTTATCTTACTTTATTATCGATTTCTTCTTTGAGCATATTTGCAAAGTCATCAAAGTTCATTGAGCCAATGTCACCCTGACCGCGTTTGCTAACTGAAACTGTACCATCTTCAACTTCTTTGTCACCAACAATAACCCAGTATGGAAGTTTCTGAAGGCGAGATTCACGGATTTTGTAACCTGTTTTTTCACTTCTGTCGTCAACAGTTACGCGCATACCCATCTTTTCAAGTTCTTTCTTGATTTCAAATGCCTTGTCGTGATGACGGTCAGCAATAGGAAGAATTCTTACTTGCTCAGGAGCAAGCCAAAGTGGGAATGCGCCTGCATATTTTTCAATAAGAAGAGCAAGTGTACGCTCGTAGCAACCGATTGAAGTTCTGTGAATGATGTATGGATTTTTCTTTGTGCCGTCTTTGTCTGTGTATTCCATACCGAATTTTTCAGCAAGAAGCTGGTCAACCTGAATTGTAATAAGTGTATCTTCTTTGCCGAATACATTCTTAATTTGAATATCAAGTTTAGGACCATAGAATGCAGCTTCGCCAACACCGATAGCATACTTAATGCCAAGATTATCAAGAATTTTACCCATGATTCCCTGTGCCTCATCCCATTGTTCAGGAGTACCGATGTATTTTTCTTTGTCTGCAGGGTCCCATTGTGAGAAACGGTATGAAACATCTTCATAAAGACCAAGAGTCTTAAGCATATAAATAGCAAGCTCAAGACAACCCTTGAATTCTTCTTCTAACTGTTCAGGAGTACACATAAGGTGACCTTCTGAAATTGTGAACTGACGAACACGAATAAGACCGTGCATTTCGCCTGATGCCTCATTTCTGAAAAGAGTTGATGTTTCGTTGTAACGAAGTGGTAAATCTCTATATGAACGAGGTCTGTTAAGATATGCTTGATACTGGAATGGGCAAGTCATAGGACGAAGTGCAAAAATTTCTTCGTTATTTGCTTCTGCCTGGTCAGCATCACCAAGCACAAACATACCATCACGATAGTGGTCCCAGTGACCTGATACTTTATAAAGGTCGCTCTTTGCCATGAATGGTGTTTTTGTAAGCAACCAACCACGCTTTTGTTCTTCGTCTTCAACAAATCTCTGAAGGAGCTGGATAATTCTTGCGCCTTTAGGAAGCATAATTGGAAGACCCTGACCGATAAGCTCGTTTGTTGTGAAAAGTTCAAGCTCACGACCAAGCTTATTGTGGTCACGTTTTCTTGCTTCTTCAAGTTGTGCTAAATGCTCGTCGAGTGCTGACTGTTTAGGGAAAGCAGTAGCATAGATTCTCTGGAGCATCTTGTTCTGTTCGTTACCTCTACAGTAAGCACCTGTACAAGCAGTAAGCTTGAATGCTTTTACTGCGCCTGTTGACATAAGGTGAGGACCTGCACAAAGTTCTGTGAATTCACCCTGCTTGTAGAATGAAATTGCTTCACCTTTGTCAGCGTGTTCTTTTATGAGTTCAACCTTGTAGATTTCGCCCTTTTCTTCCATCATTTTGAGTGCTTCAGCAGGGGAGAGATCAAACTTTTCAAGAGGTAAATCCTCTTTAACGATTTTCTTCATTTCTGCTTCGATTTTTTCTAGAATTTCAGGTGTATATGAAATCTCTGAATCAAAATCGTAATAGAAACCATTGTCAACTGATGGACCAATAGCAAGTTTTGTGTTTGGGTAAAGTCTCTTAACTGCTTGAGCCATAATGTGAGAAGCAGTGTGCCAAAATGTCTTTTTACCCTCAATTTCATCAAATGTAACGATTTCAAGAGCGCAGTCCTCATTAACTGCAGTTCTTAAATCACAGTAATTTCCGTTAATTTTACCACCACAAGCAGATTTATATAAACCCATACCAATAGATTTAGCAATCTCTGCAATAGTAGTACCAGCTTCGTATTCTTTAATAACGTCGCCTTTAAGTGTTACCTTAATCATAGTAATATATCTCCTTTACATTATATACTTTTTTGTAGGGGACGATTCGGCTTCACCCTTGAGGGGGAGCTGTCTGCGAAGCAGACTGAGGGGGGATTTCGGCGTCCCGAAAAAATAAAAGCATCTCATCCTTGTTACAGGATGAAATGCTATAAATACAACATTCCACGGTTCCACCCGTATTGCATAATTATATAATTATGCCACTCAAATAACTTTAACGCAGTTAATACGATTGGCTTAACCGAAATAATCGTTTTCACCAATGCTCGAAAGTGGTCTCAGGATACCGAAATGATTTCTCACACCAACCGAAATCTCTCTGCAAATTCACATTATCCGTCGTTCTTTCTCAACGCTTTATAAATATCGTATATATTTTATACTTATTTTAAAGTGTTGTCAATATTAATTTTTTTACAACATTTTGCATTCTTAACAATTTGTTTACAAATATTTCCTTGACATTTTTTAGAAAACAATGTATATTATATAACAGAGTTAGCACTCTAATAACGAGAGTGCTAAACCACACAAAAGGGGTGATGATGTGCAACTTTCAGAGCGTAAAGAAAAAATCCTTGCAGCCATAGTTGAACGCTATATTGCAACGGGCGAGCCGGTTGGCTCAAAAACTTTGCTTGAGTTTTCATCATTACCAGTTTCAAGTGCTACAATCCGTAATGAGATGGCGGAGCTTTCACGATTAGGTTTTCTTGACCAACCACACACATCAGCAGGTCGAATTCCATCACAGTTAGGTTATCGTTATTATGTAGACCGACTTATGAATCGTTATGAGTTGCCATTACAGGAAAAACGACTTATTGAAGCCCGACTTTCTGATGCAGGTGGTGAGCCACAACAGATTCTTGAACAAGCAGGGCAAGTACTGGCAGAGCTTACAAATTGTGCAGTAGTTTCAACAACTCCGTCAGACGATAACGCCGTAATCCGCAGAGTTGAACTTGTCCCTCTCGGCACTCATACTGCTATGATGGTTATGCTTTCATCGTCTGGTATTCTTAAAAGCCGAGTTTGTCGTACAGATAGTGAGTTGAATCTTGAACTTATAGAAACATTCTATAATATAGTTTCAAAGCACTTTATCGGCAAATCTGCAAGCGAAGTAAGTATCGCACTTATTCAGACATTGGCGCTTTCACTTGGCAGCAAATCTCTTGCTATATCACCGTTGCTTGTAACACTTTCAGATTTAGCACAACTTACCGAGCAAACTCAATTGTTGTTAGAAGGTCAGTCGAATCTTCTTAACTATACAGATTACCCTAACGCTTACGAGTTAATGGAATTTTTGCGTAGGGGCGAGCCACTTACAAACTTGTTTTCAGGACATAAAACTGAAAATGATACAAACGTGCTTATTGGTAAAGAGAATTTTTATAGAGAACTTCAGGATTCAAGTCTTATCTTCTCACATTACTCCGTTGGTGGTAAAGATAGTGGCGCATTGGGACTTATTGGTCCAACCAGAATAGATTATGCTCGGCTTATTCCAAGCTTAAAATATTTAACAGAAATAGTGGGCAGTATAATGTCCGATACATTGGAGGATTAAAATGGCAGAGAACAAAGAAAATCTTCAAGAAGAAACAACCCAAGAAGCAGTTGAAAATACAGAGCCAACTGTTGAAGAAAAACTCACAACGGAGCTTAACGAAACAAAAGATAAGCTTTTAAGAGTTATGGCAGAGTACGATAATTTCCGTAAACGCTCACAAAAAGAAAAAGAGATGGCTTACGGCGATACAAAGGCATCAACAATCGCAGAGTTTTTACCTGTATATGATAACTTCATTCGTGCAATGAGTGCAGATGCAACTGATTTAGACTCATTCAAAAAAGGTATTGAAATGATTTTTAATCAGTATGGCGAAACATTCAAAAAATTAGGTGTTGAGTCATTCGGTGAAAAAGGTGAAACATTTGACCCTAACATTCATAACGCAGTAATGCACGGTGAAGACGACACTCTCCCTGAAAACAGTATTTCAGATGTGTTCAGTACAGGGTGCAAAATGGGGGACAGAGTAATCCGCCCAGCAATAGTTAAGGTAGTCAACTAAACTGTTAAATGCAGTTAATAATATTATAAACAAACCTATTAGGAGGAATAAATTTATGGCAAAGGTAATTGGTATTGACTTAGGTACAACAAACTCATGTGTAGCAGTAATCGAAGGTGGCGAGCCAGTAGTTATCGCTAACGCAGAAGGTGCTAGAACAACTCCATCAGTTGTAGCATTTTCAAAAACAGGCGAAAGAATGGTTGGTCAGGTTGCAAAGCGTCAGGCAATTACAAACCCTGACAGAACAATCGCATCTATCAAAAGACATATGGGTACAAACTATAAAGTAAACATTGACGGCAAAGATTACACTCCACAAGAAATCTCTGCAATGACACTTCAAAAACTCAAGGCAGACGCTGAGGCATATCTTGGTGCTCCTGTAACAGAAGCAGTTATCACAGTTCCTGCATATTTCACAGACTCACAGCGTCAGGCAACTAAAGACGCAGGTAAAATCGCAGGTCTTGAAGTAAAGAGAATTATCAATGAACCAACAGCAGCAGCTCTTGCTTACGGTATCGACAAGGAAGACGACCAGAAAGTTATGGTTTATGACCTTGGTGGCGGTACATTTGACGTTTCAATTATTGAAATGGGCGACGGTGTTCAAGAAGTTCTTGCTACAGCAGGTAACAACCGTCTTGGTGGTGACGACTTCGACCAAAAGATTATTGACTGGCTTGCAGACGAGTTTAAGAAAGAACAGGGTGTAGACCTTCGTAACGATAAAATGGCTATGCAGCGTCTTAAAGAAGCAGCAGAAAAAGCAAAGATTGAACTTTCAGGTGTAACAACATCACAAATCAGTCTTCCATTCATTACTGCAGATGCAACAGGACCTAAACACCTTGAAACAACTCTTACAAGAGCAAAGTTCAACGAAATGACAGCAGACCTTGTTGAAGCAACAATGGGACCAGTTCGTCAGGCACTTTCAGACTCAGGTCTAGAGCCTTCACAACTTAACAAAATTCTTATGGTTGGTGGTTCATCAAGAATCCCTGCAGTTCAGGAAGCAGTTAAGAAATATACAGGTAAAGAGCCATTCAAAGGCATTAACCCTGACGAATGTGTTGCAGTTGGTGCTGCAATTCAGGGCGGTGTTCTCGGTGGCGAGGTTGAAGGACTTCTCCTTCTTGACGTTACTCCACTTTCACTCGGTATTGAAACAATGGGTGGCGTAAGCACAAAGATTATCGAAAGAAATACAACAATCCCAACAAAGAAGAGTCAGATTTTTTCAACTGCTGCAGATAATCAGACATCTGTTGAAGTTCACGTTCTTCAGGGTGAAAGAGAATTCGCAAGAGATAACAAAACTCTTGGTATTTTCCACCTTGACGGAATTCTTCCTGCACGTCGCGGTGTGCCACAGATTGAAGTAACATTTGATATCGACGCTAACGGTATCGTAAATGTTTCTGCAAAAGACCTTGGCACAAATAAAGAACAGTCAATTTCAATCACATCTTCAACAAATATGTCAAAAGAAGATATTGAAAAAGCAGTTCAGGATGCAGAAAAATTCGCAGAAGAAGATAAGAAACGTAAAGAAGCAGTTGATACAAGAAATGCTGCTGACCAAATGGTATATCAGGTTGAAAAAATCCTCGCAGACGAAGGCGACAAGATTCCTGAAAACGATAAGACAGAAATTCAGGGCAAACTTGATGCTCTTAAAGAAGCACTCAAGGGTGAAGACACAGAAGTTATCAAGTCAAAACAGGAAGAACTTACTCAAGCATTCTATAAGATTTCAGAAGAACTTTATAAACAGGCACAGGCAGCTCAGGGTGGTGCAAACCCAGGTGCTGGCTATGACCCAAATGCAGGTGCAGCACCTAATGGCGATGGCTATTATGATGCAGACTTCAAAGACGTTGAATAATTATTGAATAATAAAACGGACAGACCAAAGCAGGTCTGTCCGTCAATCCCTATTATTTGGAGATACTTATGGCAGAAAAAAGAGATTATTATGAGGTGCTCGGCGTTGATAAATCAGCGTCAGATGATGATATTAAAAAAGCGTATCGAAAAGCCGCTAAAAAATATCACCCCGACTTAAACCCCAATAATAAAGAAGCAGAAGAAAAATTCAAAGAGGCGAATGAGGCATACGAAATCCTTTCAGATAGCGAAAAGAAAGCTCGTTATGACCAATTCGGACACGCAGGTGTTGACCCTAACTATGGTGCAGGTCAAGGTGGCTACGGTGGCGGATTTGGCGGAATGGATTTCGACTTAGGCGACATTTTCGGTTCAATATTCGGCAATGGCTTTGGCGGTGGATTTGGTGGCGGTCGTTCAAATCCAAATGCACCACAGCGCGGTAGTGACACACAAGCAAGTATTACAATTTCATTTGAAGAAGCCGCAAAGGGTTGCGCTCGTTCAATTGATACAATGCGAATTGAAACTTGCGACGAATGTCACGGTAACGGTTGTCAGAGTGGTCATTCGCCAAAAACTTGCCCTGAATGTAATGGTCGCGGTCAGGTAACAGTTCAGCAAAGAACACCTTTCGGCGTAATTCAGTCCGCAAAACCTTGTTCTCGTTGTAATGGTAAAGGTACAATCATTGATAATCCTTGTAAGAAATGTAATGGTGCAGGTCGTGTTCGCAAGAGCGCAAAACTTGATATCAACATTCCTGCAGGTGTAGACGATAGACAAATCCTTACAGTTCGTGGTCAGGGTAATAAAGGCGTTAATGGTGGACCATCGGGTGACCTTAATATCGTTGTTAATGTTAGACCACATCCAATTTTTGAGCGTGACGGTTATAACGTATGGTGCGATGTGCATCTTTCATTTATGCAGGTTGCATTGGGTTGTACAATTCAGGTGCCAACTCTTGACGGTAAAGTTGAATATAATGTTCCAGCAGGCACACAACCTGGTGATGTGTTCAAACTTCGTGGTCGTGGTATTCAAAGCCGTAGCGGAATGGGTAAAGGCGACCAACTTGTGCGAATTATCGTTGATATTCCAAAGAAACTTACCCAAAACCAAGAAGAACTTATTAAGCAACTTGTAATTGAGTTCAATATTGATAACTTAAACGAAGATAAAAAAGGTTTCTTCGGCAAAAAGAAAAAATAAATATAGTTGTATGGCGGGGCTTGACCCCGCCGATTTTTTATAATATCTTGAATTTTTCTATAAATAATAGTAATATGTATTCAGGTGATAATATGAGCAGATTAGATTCAATAAAACTTGTAGATTATTCAAGAAAAGAAGATTGGGTAAATTCCATAACTCATATAATTGGTGCAGTATTTGCAGTTATAGTACTGATTTTGTGTATTAGTCGCGGAGTTTTATTTGGTCGTACTGATTATATATTATTAAGTATTGTCTATGGCATTACTATGCTCACCGTGTTTGTCTGCTCATCAGTTTATCACGGATTAAGACCGAATAAAGCAAAGAAAGTAATGCGCGTAGTCGACCACGCTATGATAAACTTTATGATTGTTGGCACAATTACACCTTATATGGTGTTAGCAGTGGCACCAATCAAGCCCATAATGGCTTATGGACTACTTATTGCCTGTTGGGTGGCCGCAATAACCGCAGTTGTAATCACTTTTACCTTGTTTAATAAAACAAAAGTTATTCAAATGGTATTATATATGGTAATCGGTTGGTCATCATTTGCAACAGTTTTTGTATTGTGGAAGCATTTTACACCAACTGCAATAATTCTTATGATTGCGGGCGGAATTGCATATACGTTAGGTGCAATCCTTTATGGAATAGGCAAAAAGAAAAAGTATATTCACGCCGTGTTCCATATCTTTATAATACTTGGTGCATTTCTCCATTTCCTTGGATTATATTTATATGTATTTATATAAAATTAAAGCGTGATAACCAATTCGGTTATCACGCTTTTTTATAACTTCTTATCTAATTTCAATCTTTTAATAACTTTATAAAGCGGTATTCCAAGTCCATAGCATATTACAAGTTCCCCAAATCCAACTTGAAAAGCCGAAATGAGAAATGCCTTAAATGCAAATCCTTCAGGCATAAATAGTGTAATCTCAAGTCCAACAATAATCGCATTTGAAATTACAGGGAATAATGCTGAAAGTAGTGGTAAATCCTTGAATTTAATATTGCGTGTCTTGTATGATAAAACCGCCGCAATAAGCGTTGCAAGAGTACCACAGATAATGTCAACAATTCCGTAAGGACTTGTAATGTTACCTAAAAAGCAACCAACTGTAAGTCCGGGAATAGCAGCAGGGGAGAATACCGCTAAAATCGTAAGCGCTTCAGAAAATCTGAACTGAATTCCGCCATATGCAACATTCAGCACCGCTGCAAAATAAGTAAGTCCCGCATAAATTGCCGCAATAACTGCTGCCTCCACTACAAACATTGTCTTTTTCTTTTTCTTATTCATTTTTATCACTCCATAGTTTTATTTTTCGTCAGGATGGTTTCGAACTGACGTTTTTTATATTAACAAGGCAAGATTATTCTTCTTGCTTTGTTTTTTCCTTAATTTTCTTTAATGTATCATTCCACAGTTTTTTAGGTGTGGATTTTACATTTTTATTAATTGTTGAGAATAAATTTCCAAGACCTTTAAGCACAAGATTTCTCGTTTCAGGGTCAAGTTCTTTAAGATTTTCATAAATTATAGATGAATTGTTCTTAAGATTTTCAGACCAGTCAACAAAACTTGTAACATTTTCAGTATTAGCAGAGTTAATCATCTGGAATAATGCCTCAACAAATTTTTCTCTCTGTTCAGGTGTGGAACTATTTACCCACTCATTGAAAGTAGCATCAAAGAATTTT